>CAZDYZ010000541.1:0-2681 GCA_964509525.1 uncultured Acidobacteriaceae bacterium | reverse complement strand
CCTGCATCATGCCCGTCACTTCCGCCAGTGCCGTCTGGATGTTCGCCCCCTGGCGGAAGAAGATCTTGATTACGCCAACTCCATTGACCGACTGTGACTCGAGGTGCTCGATGTCGTTCACGGTAATGGTGATGCCGCGCTCCGCATTGGTGATGATGCGGTCGGCCATTTCCGTGGGAGCAAAACCGCCGTAGAACCAGATGACGCTGATGACCGGGATGTTGATGTCAGGGAAGATATCAACCGGAGTACGCAGAATGACGATAGGCAGCAGAATGATGATCACCAGCGCCATCACGACGAAGGTATAAGGACGCCGAAGCGCGAGTGCAACAATCCACATCGGTTGGGGGCAACTCCACTCGGAGCCGGATTAGTGCTCCGTTTCGCATACCGTCGAAGACTATGAATTCCTGATTCGATACGGTACGTATTGGATTCAATATATGCTATGGTAGGCCATGCGGCAAATGGTTTGTGATGAGCCTCAGGATAACGGCGCCCGGCGCTTGCCTGGCCGACCGCGCAGCGAAGAGGCTCGCCGCGCGATTTTTCGCAGTACGCTGAAGCTGCTGCAAAACACCGGTTTTGCCGAACTCACGATTGAAGCAATCGCAGCTGATGCTGGCGTAGGCAAGGCAACTGTGTATCGCTGGTGGCCCAACAAGGGTGCGCTGGTGGTGGATGCGTTCGCCTCCAGCGCCGAACATCAGCTGCACTTTCCCGACACCGGCTCCGTATACCGGGACGTGAGTCTGCAGATGAAACAGGTCATTGCCATCTTCCGCAGCCGCCGTGGGCGTATTGTAGCGGCCTTGCTGGGTGGAGGTCAGTCCGACCCGGAGTTGCTGGAAGCCTTTCGCGAGCGCTTCCTGTGGCCGCGAAGGAGGGAGGCCTACAAGACGCTGCGCCGCGCAATCGAACGCGGCGAGCTGCCCAGAAACCTCGATCTGGACCTTCTGCTGGACATCCTTTACGGGTCCATTTACATGCGTTTTCTTATTCGTCATGACGAACTCAGCGACCGCTATGTCAGCGAGGTCTGCCGGCTGGTGCTGGACGGGGCAGCGAAGAACGGACCGCAGCGGCTACAGAATCACTCGAACGATGGGGTCTCCCCAATTCTGATGCGGTCGCCGCGGCGATTGAATCGCCGCTCGGGATGACAAGCCGATAAGAAAAGAGGCTGCCAGCGGGGTCCCCCGGTTCATTGGGGAAGCCCCATGGTTCTGCGGAGAACGGCCGATTGACACCCTGGCAGCCGCTCAGTACGATTCGTCCGCCGCCTATGCCCGACATGGATTCCCTCCCGTTGCCCGTCCGCCTGTCGCAATCAGGAACAACTCGATTCTGCCGGAGTTTGCTCGCCGCGGTGTTGGCCTTGTCCTTGCTGGCAACGGCGACGCCACCGTCCACTGTTTCGGCGGATCCCCAACTTTATCTCAACGACATCAAAACGCTCTCTGCTCCCGAAATGGAGGGGCGTGGCGCAGGGACGAAGGGGCTGATAAAAGCTTCGCAATATCTGGAACACCGTTATCAGGCTCTAGGGCTGCAGCCGGCTGGCACAAAGGGTTATTTGCAGCCGTTTACGGTTACGACAGGCGCCAGATTGAAGTCCGACAACCGGCTGAGCGAGCAAATGGGCGGCAAAAAACAGACGCTGATGCTCAACCAAGAATTCGTGCCTGTCAGCTTCTCCTCCTCCGGGTCCTTTAGCGGCCCCGTAGTTTTCGCTGGCTATGGTGCCTCTGCAGAGGAATTTCAGTACGACGATTATGCTGGCGTGGATGTGAAAGACAAGATCGTGTTGGTGCTTCGCTTCGAACCTGAAACGTTCGGAGAAAAGGGTGGTCATCAAGGCTTGACACAACATTCACAACTGATCACCAAAGCGATCAACGCAAAGAATCATGGCGCAAGAGCGATCATCTTCGCCAACGGAAAACTGGGCGACGGGGAGGAAGACTTACTGATGCGCTTCGGCAGCGTGAGCGGCCCACAAGATGCTGGCATCATGTTGCTGCAGGTGAAGAACTCCGTGGCCCAGAGCTGGCTCCAGGCTGCGGGCAAATCGCTGGCCGAGCTCCAGCAGCAGATTAACCACCTGGGAAAGCCGGCATCGTTTGCCTTGCCAGACACCCTGCGACTCGAGCTGAAAGTTGACATAGAAGCGACACAAGCGCAGGTCAACAACGTCCTGGCTTATCTGCCCGGCAAGACCAACGAATACATCATCATCGGTGCGCATTACGACCATCTCGGCCGTGGCGATTCCAACTCCCTGGCACCTTCGCAAATCGGGCAAATTCACCCCGGGGCAGACGACAACGCCTCGGGTACGGCGGGCGTTTTGGAACTGGCGCGGATGTTTGCGCCGATGAAAGGGCGTCTCGAGCGTGGCATTCTGTTCGCGTCATTCTCGGGCGAAGAACTTGGCTTGTTAGGCTCGGCGGAGTGGGTGAAAGAGCCAACGCTGCCCCTGGACAAATGTACGGCCATGCTCAACATGGACATGATTGGCCGAATCAGGGACAACACGGTTTACATCGGCGGAGTGGGTACGGGTTCAACCTTCAAGCAGATCCTGGAGCAGGCGCAGAAGCAATCCGGGGCGAATTTCAACATCGAGTATTCAGCCGGGGGCTACGCGGCCAGCGATCACACTTCGTTCGTAGCGA
>CAZDYZ010000540.1:0-5068 GCA_964509525.1 uncultured Acidobacteriaceae bacterium | reverse complement strand
CGGCCCGCGAGGTAATCCATTTCATGAATGCTGCGTCCCGTTATGTAAACAGTAAAATCCGAGTCGCAAAGTTCTAACGCGATCCCTTTCCCTACGCCGCGGCTGGCGCCGGTTACTAGGGCAACACGCTTCGGCAAGGCTTAACTCCCTGATTTACCCAAAACAGCCGTTGCTGGAACCATCGAAAAACAACGATGATTGCCCTTGATTAGGGCATCGCTCAGCGAGAAGTATCAGAAAACTGCTTCCCAGAACTGGAGAAATAACGCGTCACTGCGGAGCCAAACCTTCGACAATAAATATGCGGCTCTTGGGCCGCTCTCTGCCGCAGCGGCCGGATCGCGGCATAGGCGGGCGAGTCGTACCAGGCGCGCCCTTTCTCGACACTGTCGAAAGCAAACGCAATGATCACGACTCCGCCCTTGGGCGGCTCGCCTTCGAGAGCCTGGATCTTGTCGCTGCGAACAAGATAGTGATGATTGAAGGGCGCCAACGTTTCCGGCACCTTCGGACCGTATTTCTGCATGGTCGCGAGGTCGTTCACCTCGACTTCGGCAATCACGTAGCCAGGCTTCGTGTTCGCTTGTCCCGCTTGAATGGCCCTCGCGCCGGCAATGCCGATCAAGATGCCAATCAGAACTGCCAGAGCCACTGTATTCGTTTTCATGGTTCGTTCTCGCGAAGAAGAACCGCCCGAGGGCGGAATCGTACCATGGCTTTCGTATATCGTCATGGTCATTCGCGGCTCTGCGTTATCTTCTTCATGGGTCTTTTTCGACCGCTCTGACGGCCCGAAGTCAATCATGAGGTAGTTGATCGATGGAACGACAACTTTGGCGACGTCCGTAACTGATGCTGTGTAGAACTGCTTCATCTCCTTCTTAGGGATCGCGCAGAAATAATCTATACAACTTGACTGCGTTGAGGAAGGAGAGAGTAGTTCCACTCGGGATGGAAAGCGGCTCGCTTGAGATGGAGTTTCTCTACTTCTGAGTCCTCTACTGCAATCCCTATAGGATAACGTCGCCTGGTCAGCCTTGCCTTAATTTTAAGTCCGGTTCTGGTCCTGGTGTGCGCAATCAGATCGATAATCGTTTGATAGCTGATCAAAGGCCTTCCCCGCCAATTTTGAGTGATGAAAGAGAACATGCGATGCTCAATCTTATTCCATTTGCTGGTACCCGGCGGAAAATGCGAGACATGGATTTGTAAGCTAGTGACATTGGCCAGGCGTTGCAGGCCGACTTTCCAGAGTCGCGACCGGCTGGCATTGCTGCCGCCGGCGTCGGCCATGATCAGCAATTGCTTCGCCTCAGGGTAGTGCTTGCACCCCATGTGCCGCCACCAAGCCAGAATACTGTCCACGGCAAACTCGGCGGTATCATGATCGATCCCCACGCTGACCCACCCCTGGTTGCGTCCTACATCATAAATGCCATAGGGAATCACCTTGCCCAACTCCTTATCGGCGAAATCATGGATCAGGGTTTTCTCCGGTTGTCCCTGCGGGCACCATTCTTGCCCGCCGTTGCTGTAGTTCCCCACCAATTCCTTTTTCTTTGTGTCCACAGAAATGACGGGCAGGTTCTGGGCTAAGAACTTTTTCGTCTGCTCATTTACGTACTCGAACTGGGCATTGCGATCCGGGTGCTGTCGCCCTTCCAACGTCTTGGCATTGGCCTGCAAACTATACCCCGACTGGTGCAGAAGATCGGCCACCTTGCGTTCTCCGATGCGATAGCCCTGCCGATTCAGCTCTGCAGCCAAATGACGCGTGCTCTTCGCACTCCAGCGCAGGGGCGACTCCGGATCACCGCGCGTGGTGGGCTCGACCAGTTTCTCCAGTGCCTGGAGCAGATCTGGGTTGTGAAACGTGAGTGGCTTGCGACCGCCTCCCGGCCTGCGGCTGCACCCGGCGGGCAGCGCTTTCCGTTTGCCCTGTTCCAGCTCACGCATCCCCGCGTGGATGGTGGTACGCGAGAGCCCGGTAGCTTCGGCCACCAAGGATACGCCACCATACGGTAAAGATCGTGCTTCGGCTGCGGCCCACACTCGACGTCCCCGTTCACCCAGCACGCCACAAATGACTCGGTACTTCTCGCGTAAGATAGCTAGCTCTTTTCCCACGGGAGAAGAGTATATCGCTTCTTCCAGTTGTTCAAGTTATTTATGCGCTATCCCTTAGGCTTTCCATCTCGTCCATCGCCAACTCCCTTTCGTGTGCTTTGGCGGCTCGGTTGGGAGTCGCCGCGATGGACTCCTGGATTTGTCAAACTCCTACTGCCTCGCCGGCAGGGCCGGGGAGTCTCCCTGCGACTAGATCTGATAGAGGCTTATCATGAATCGTTGCGTTTTGCTCCTCGTTGTAGCAGAATTTGGGGCTCACGCCCCATCCCGGCCCTGGAACTGTCAGTAAGCGACCAGCTATGCGCAAAATTTTTCGCGACGAGAGCAACGAAAGGCAGTTCAGGGAAGATGGCTACGTCATCGTCGATCTGCTGCGCGCAGACGCGATCGCAGACCTGCTGTCGTTTTATGCCGCAGCGTTTCCGACCCGGCGAGAGGTGGTGCCGCACGCTCGCGAGCTGCCTTACTACATTTCCATTTTCGACCGGGATGCGGCGCACAAGCGGGAGGTTGACGAGCGCATTTCGCAGTATGTTGCGCGCGACATCGAGGCGTTGCTGGAGAACTATGAAGTCTTCTACTCCAATTTCATGATCAAGTTTCCCGGTGATGGCCAGATCGAGGCCCACCAGGACTTCAACTTCGTCGACGAAAATCAGCACACGGCATTCAATCTGTGGTGCCCGCTGGTGGACACGGATTCCCAGAACGGCGGGCTCTACGCGATCGCCGGAAGTCATAATGTTTTCCGCACACAGCGCGGCCCGAACCTGCCCAAGGCGCTGACGCAATACAACGACATGCTCAAGCGCTATGCGCGCTGCATTCCGTTGAAGAAGGGCCAGGCGACGATATTTGATCACAAGCTGATCCACTACTCGCCACCGAATCGTTCGGAAGAAGTCCGGGTCGCGATCCAGTCGGTCCTGAAACCCCGCGAAGCGGCGACCATCCACTACGTCTTCGACCAGCAAACGGAGCGGGTTCGGGCGTATCGCATCGACAAGGAATTCATCCTTAACGCCGATCTTTGGAATTCACAACTGGGTGATCGCGCCCAGGACCACGAACAGCCACTGATTCCCTTACCCACGCCCGGCGAGGTTGAGGACGGAGTCATCGGCCTGGCGGTGGATCAGGCGGGTCGGCGCAACACCGGCAGTTGCCGAAGGGTGCTGCGAGACGATCAGCGGCAGCAGGAGCTGGATGAACAGGGATTCGTCATCCTGCCTCTGCTCGGAGCAGACGAGGTCCAGCACCTGAGAGAGCTATTTGTGCAATCGACCGGCGGCGTAGTCGAGAACACCGCCTACGGGATGTATATCGGACTGGAGGAGACCGATCTGGAGCGCAAGCGCGCGCTGATCCAGCGGCTGCTGGGAACAATTCTTCCGCGCGCCAATGAGCACTTCATGGATTGCAAACCCCACTTAGGCAGCTTCCTGGTAAAGGCCCCGGGTGCGGACAGCTATACCTACCCGCACCAGGACTGGACGTTCGTCGACAATCCCGAATACCGCTCCATGACGGTATGGACTGCGCTGGTTGACATCGACGAAAGCAACGGAGCGCTGGGTTTTGTGCCCGGCAGCCATGCGTTCTTCGACAAGCCCGTTGGCTCACCCTCTCCCGACTTTGCCACGTGCACGCAGGGGCATGAGGCGATGCTATACGAGTATCTGCAGTTCGTGCGGCTGAAGGCGGGCGAGGCGGTGGTGTTCGATAACCGCACCATTCACGGGGCCACGCCCAACCGCACCGAACAGCTCCGACTTGCCGTTGCAATAGGGATGACGCCGCGCGAGGCGCAGCTCTATCACTACTTCCTGGTACCGCAGAGCCTGCGTGGCAGCAGTCGAAAATTGGCCAAGCTGAAGGTTAGTACCGGATTTTTCGAGGAAAATACGGTAGCTTCGCTGAAGAAGCTGTACGATGCGAACCATATGCCGCCCGACTGCGAAATCGAGTGGCTGTTAGATGACGAGTTTCTGCCCTTTACCGCGGAGGAGATTCGGAAGCGATGTGAGTGCTCGGGGTTGCGTAGGAACGGGCATCACCTGCCCCCAGCACAGGCGCGAAGTCAGCGCGACGGCATCGCAGCGGGTGTGATCGCGCCTTCGCCAATGAAGCGGCTTTGGGCATCCCTGTTCCGACTGTAAGACATGAAACCACTCTTACGCGACCCGGCGATGCAGGCGGATTTTGAGCGCGACGGTTACGTCACGGTTCGCCTGTTATCGCCCGAGCAGGTGAAGAATCTGCTTGCGCTCTACCGGGAAACCGTGCGGGAGAGCGCAGTCAGCGGCTTGTACGAGAGCAGCCGCAAGAATCCCTACCCGGTCAATCAGGTTATCTACAGCGCGATTCGCGAGCAAGTCAGCCGGGCCGGGCAAGAGATTTTTCTGCCCTCCAGAATTTATGGCGGCACGTTCATGGTGAAGTCCCACCTGGATTCGGAGGTGCTGCCGCTGCATCAGGACTGGAGTGTAGTGGAGGAAGCGCTGTACGCGACCTTATTCGTGTGGTGTCCTCTGGTCGACGTTTCGGTGCAAAATGGTGCTATTTTCGCGCTACCGGGAAGCCATCTCTGGTTCGGTTCGCTGCGCTCCGGGAGCTATGCTTCCAATCGCTACCTCCTGCCGGTACAACTGCATCGGCATGTGAGGGACATTCCGCTCCGGGCGGGCGAGGCGATTCTGTATTCCGATGCGCTGTTTCACGGCAGCCATGCCAATAATGGAGACGCCGACCGCATCGTCGTGACCGCTCGTGTCATGGAGGAAGCTGCCCCGCTGGTTTACTTCCAGAAGTTCAACGACACTGAGGTCGATGTTTACGAAGCGAATCCCGAGTTCTACCTGACGCACATCGATGTGCTGGCGAAGGGATCCATACCAGCGGGCGTGCCCAGGCTCAGCCGGCGTCCTTATACGCATGTTCA
>CAZDYZ010000539.1:0-5188 GCA_964509525.1 uncultured Acidobacteriaceae bacterium | reverse complement strand
TTGCAGCTTCTCCTTGTTGCATACCGACGTCAACCGCCGACCCATGTACCCGCCGGCCGCTTTGTCATCAGCAGTAGCGATCCTCTCTATCACCTCCGGATGGCGCTTATGGAACAACTCCATCAGTTCCATGATGCGGGGGTGGCGGGCGGCGGTACCCTGCTCGAATACGGTAGCGGCACATAGCGGCAGCAGTCCCACCATGGAGCGAATCTTCAAACGCGTGGCATCGCCGTTAGGGAAATGAAGCAGATCATAGAAGAAACCTTCTTCTGTGTCCCACATCTCGTCGTGATGGGCGCCGATGCGGTCCATGGCGTAGGTTATCCACACGAAATGCTCGAGGAAGCGGAAGGCGATCTCCTCGTACATTGAGTCGTACTCGGTCAGAACGAGTGCGATCTCCAGCATGCACAGGCAATAGAACGCCATCCATGCCGTGCCATCGGCCTGGTCGAGGTGGCCGCCGGTAGGCAACGGCGCACTGCGATCAAAGACGCCAATGTTGTCGAGCCCGAGGAATCCCCCCGCGAACACATTCCGCCCCTCTGGGTCCTTCCGGTTCACCCACCAGTTGAAGTTCAACATGAGGCCCTGGAATGAGCGCTCCAGGAAGCGCAGGTCGGAGCGGCCCAACTCCGTTTCGATCCTGTAAAGAAACAACGTCGCCCAAGCATGCACCGGTGGGTTCACGTCGCTGAAATTCCATTCGTACGCTGGAATTTGGCCATTCGGATGTGCGTACAGGTTCCGCAGCATTAGCAGGAGCTGCTCTTTCGCGAAGTCGAAGTCAACCAGCGAGAGCGCGATGGTATGAAAAGCGAGGTCCCATGCCGCGTACCATGGGTATTCCCATTTGTCAGGCATGGAGATCACGTCGTTGTTGAGCATGTGGAACCACTCTGGATTACGTGCACCGCCCTTGCCTGCCCCCAACAGCGGGTGGGAGTCGTGCTCGCTCAGCCATCGATCGAGGTCGAAATAGTAATACTGCTTGGTCCACAACATACCGGCCAGGGCCTGCCGATGCACACGCCGTTCGTCTTCAGTCAAGGTCGGGGGTGCGATCCGGTCATAGAACTCGTCCGCATCAGCGAGCCTGGCGGAGAAGATCTGGTCGAAATCGGAGAACGCATCGGATCCTGCCTTCGCACTTAAACGCAAGCGGACTACCTGCAATCCACCTGCAGGAATCTCCAGAACGTAATGCGCAGCTGCCTTGGTGCCTGACTTTTCAGGATTCACGGCACCCTTCTCGCCGAAAACTACGTATCGATGAAAAGCGTCCTTGACGTACGGCGAAGCCTTCGGCTGCCCCCACAACCGGTCCGTGTTGGTTTCATTTTCCGTGAACAGAAGCTCGCCAGCGCCATCACACCTCAGCCTGGTGACTCCCAGCTTTGGGTGAGAGGTAACGATGGTAGTGGGATCGAGCTGCGCCACTGCAGGTTTGGTTTCACTGTCGCCCCATGACCAGGTGTTACGGAACCATAGTGTCGGCAGCAGATGAATCGGCGCGGCTTCCGGTCCCCGATTGTGAACGGAGATGCGAACCAAAATGTCTTCGGGTTCGGCCTTCGCGTATTCCACGAAAACGTCGAAGTAACGGTCGTCGTCAAATACTCCGGTATCGAGCAGCTCATATTCGAACTCCTCCCGCGAGCGCCGCCGATTCGTCTCTACGAGATCCCGGTAGGGATACTCGCTCTGGGGATATTTGTAGAGGTATTTCATGTACGAATGCGTTGGAGTACTGTCAATATAGAAGTAGTATTCCTTGACATCCTCGCCGTGGTTGCCTTCACTGTTCGTAAGCCCGAACAGCCGTTCCTTCAGGATGGGATCACGCCCATTCCACAATGCCAGTGCAAAACAGAGCTGCTGCTTGTCGTCTGAGATACCGGCTAGACCGTCCTCGCCCCAGCGATACGCACGTGAGCGGGCCTGATCATGTGAGAAGTAATTCCACGCGTTTCCGTCGGAGCTGTAGTCCTCGCGGACGGTGCCCCACTGCCGTTCGCTGAGATAAGGTCCCCACTTCTTCCAGGGGGTCCCCTGTTCGCGTGCAGCATTCAGGCGCTTCTGCTCAGTAACTTCGACGTAAGATAGCGGTGATGAGGTCGTTTTTGAGGCTGTCATGACTACTCCTTGATCATTCCTTCGCATCGCCGACAATCAGTGGTCAGATCGTTCAGCTGCGTCAATGGCTAACCGTGAAATAGAAGAAGTGATGGTAACAACATTTTAAATCGCCTGAAAGCACATCTGTTAAGCGCCAATCGCTTCTCGTACAGCATCGTCTGCGACTTTGACAAAAAGCTTGTCACTGCTAAATAGCTCAGGTTCACCAAACGGGTACTGGCCACGGCGATATCTGCATGCTACGTCTCCCCAAGGCCCATTAGCCACACGGCGTCAATACTAAGCCCAGCTACAGCCGCCCGGCAGGGGTCTACTGGACCAAAGGCGACGGGTTTGCGCAGCTTCCTGATAAGCTCCGACAGCCAAATCCAGGTGTTGATCCCATACAAAGTTGGATAACGAGCCCAGATCGACATTGGCGTGTCTCCTGACGAAAAGCGTTTATTGCCCTTTCTGACGGCAACTGCCTCCGCTCTTGACATTCGTTCCATAGGACTCAATTGAGGCGCAAAGTGAGCGCTGGCAGCGGCAGACCGTTGACCTCGACTGTCCAGAGATCACCCTTGTCGGTCGCATGTCCGGCCGTAAGCGTTCCGGAGCTAATGATTTCTCCAGCGGTCAATGGCTCGTTTGGAAATCGCCGAAGGATGGCGGTGCCCAGTTCGGCCAGGCACGCGGCGGGGCTCGTCAAGGAGTTCTTGCCGGATCCTTCTTCCACGAATTCTCCGTGCTTCGACACACGCACTTTGAATCGGGGCAGTTCCTCCGCGAGCGTGGCAACTAAGTCGGGCTGCACCTGCACTCGCTCTCCGACGACGAGGGTGGCATGGAATCCAAAGTACGCTACAAAATCACTTGGCTGAAACCTCCACTCCCGGAAGGGGCAGTCAATGATTTCGAACCCAATCGCCAACCATTTCGCGGACTCCAGAGCAGCGGCAGCACTGACGCCCTTGGCAAGTATTGGCTGCTTCAAACCGAATACGATCTCAGGTTCGATCTTCAGCGAATGAGGATGAGAAAGGGTCAACGTGGCCGAATTGCTGTCGGCGTACAGCACGGTATCGTCGTACATGTGCGCCCAAACCAGAGTTTCAAGTTTGAATACACGCCACATGGCCTTATTGGCATAGCCAACCTTGCGACCGACGGTTCGGGCTCCACTTTGTTCGCGAAGTTGCTTGAGTGCTGCCTCAACCTCATACGCCCTGTTGAGATCGAAGCCTGGGTGGGCGGAGGGAAGGACCGGCACTATCTGGCCCGTGCGGTGCGCTGACAGCAGTTCGCGCGCCAAAGTTTCGACCTCAAGCTCTGCCATAGGGTAGTTGACCTTTCAAAAGTGGCCTTACCACTCCGATCATATAAGCACGGCGGAACCACGCAAAAAAAAGCCCAACCGGCCAGTATCCTAGCACTCTCGCGGTTACCGGACCCTCGCATGTCATCACGCTGAACCGTGATGCCGGTCATTGCAAAGCCTCAGTCAAAGTTCTTAGCTTTAGTGTGAGGTTTCAAAGCAAGAATGACAGGCCGGAAGAGCGCGGCCGCATTCCTTTTGTTTCCTTGGACTACGATAAAGTCCGGAAGGCATCCAATGACGTGCGCCAAGCCACGCCAGGGGGCACAAAATGACCCTCAAATCAGTACAGACACTTCTTGACGTTCTACATTTTGCAGACAGTCACACCGCAGTTGTCATTCCCGAGATTGGAATCCGTGTCACCTACGATTCGCTGCGGCAGCAGGTCCTGACCATGGCGAACGCTTTGGCTTCCGCCGGCATTCGTCGCGGCGATGCGGTCGCAATTGCCTTGCCAAATGGGTTGCCTGCCATTGTAGGTTTCCTGGCTGCCTCCTTTGTTGGTACAGCAGCCCCTCTAAACCCGGCGTACCCTTACGAAGAGTTTCTTTTCTTCCTCCGAGACACCAATGCTCACATTCTGCTCTGTCCTACCGTAGGTGCGGAAATCGTACGCAGCGCAGCCGCGGATTGCAACATACCGGTATATTCGGTGGATATGAGCGACCATGGCGTCGTTAGCTTGCACGGTGTTCCATCGGAAGGAATTTCAGCGGTCGAGCCTACGGCGGAAGACATAGCTCTGATCCTGCACACCAGCGGAAGCACGGGGCGACCCAAGCGCGTGCCACTGCGACATTTCAACCTCGCGGTCTCGTCGGCCAACATCGCCAATACCTATGCTCTCACCGAAGAAGATGTGTCGCTGTGCATCATGCCACTTTTCCATGTTCATGGACTAATTGGTTCGACCATGGCAACTTTGGTTTCGGGAGGGACGGTGGTGGTTCCGACCAAATTCAATGCGCTTTCTTTCTGGCGCACAGTCCGGGACCATCACGTGACCTGGTATTCGGGTGTGCCCCCGATGCACCAGCTTCTGCTGGCCCGTACTCACCATAAGCCCGCCGAAGCGGCCACTTTGCGTTTCATCCGTTCCTGCAGCGCGCCCCTGTCGCCGGAACTCATTCACAAGATCGAGGGACTCTTTGGCGTGCCATTCGTCGAAGCCTACGGAATGACCGAGGCGGCCCATCAGATGACTTCGAACCCTCTGCCGCCGAGGCATCGGAAAGCGGGTTCGGTGGGAGTGGGCGTTGGGCTTCGGGTGAGCATTCTTGACAAAGAGGGCCATCATCTCGGCACCGAACAGCGTGGTGAAGTCGCAATTCAGGGCGCCAACGTTTTTCGGGGATATGACAACAATGCCGAAGCCAACGCTCGAGCTTTTACCCATGGATGGTTTCGGACCGGCGACGAAGGATGGCTTGATTCGGACTGCTATTTGCATTTGAGCGGCCGCATCAAAGACATCATCATTCGCGGAGGGGAGAATGTGGCTCCGCATGAAGTTGACGACGTTTTGCTAAGACATCCGGCGGTGGCCGCCGCCGTCACATTTGGCTTTAGCCATCCCACACTGGGAGAAGAAGTAGCTGCGGCCGTGGTTTTGCACGAACCGCACGGCGCCTCAGAAACGGTGCTCATAAAGCATTGCCGCGAATCGCTGGCAGAATTTAAGTGCCC
>CAZDYZ010000538.1:0-2013 GCA_964509525.1 uncultured Acidobacteriaceae bacterium | reverse complement strand
GTGGCGCACTCCAAAGCGCTGCTCTTCGTCCACTATGACCAGTCCCAGGCTGCTGAATTTGACGTCCTTGGGCAGCACGCGATGGGTGCCGATGAGGATGTCCAGCTCACCTGTTTCGACCTTCGATATGGTTTCCTTCTGTTGCTTTGGAGTGCGAAAACGGCTGAGCATCGCAATCTTGATGGGAAATGCAGCGAGCCGCTGGCGGAAAGTGTTGTAGTGCTGGAATGCCAGAACGGTGGTCGGCGCGAGCACCGCGACCTGGCGATTGTCGTTCACCGCCTTGAAAGCCGCCCGCATAGCCACTTCGGTCTTACCGTAACCAACATCGCCGCACAACAAGCGGTCCATCGGAGTCGCCGACTCCATGTCTCGCTTCACGTCAAGGATCGCGTTTATCTGGTCTTCGGTCTCGCTGAACTCAAAAGTGTCTTCGAACTCGCGCTGCCATGCCGTGTCAGCGGCGAACCCGTGGCCTTCTGCTGTTTTGCGTTCCGCGTAAAGTTTTAGCAGCTCCTCGGCCATGTCCTTCATAGCCTGTTTTACGCGCGCCTTGGTCTTCTGCCACTGCTGCGTGCCTAAGCGGCTGAGAGGAGGCTTGACCCCTTCCGACGACCGATACTTCTGAACCAGGTCGAGCCGAGTAAGTGGAACGTACAGCCGCGCCCCCTCGGCATACTCCAGTACCATGAACTCAGCACTGCCGCCATCTTCCTGGGGAATTTCCTTTAGCCCCTGATATTGGCCTATGCCATGCTCGACGTGCACAACGTAATCTCCGACCGCCAGATCGCGAAAATCGGAAAGAAACGCTGATACTTTAGATTTCTGCCGCTGCGGATAGGCAAGAGAAACCTCCGGCTCATCGAACAGATCACGGGCGCCGAAGAGTACGAGATTCGCTTCGGGCAGAGCAACACCTTCCGGCACATAGGCCTTGACGATCGTCGTGGCCACAACGTCTTCTTCGAAATAAGTGGACTCCTCCACGTACACTGCACTGCTAGGCTTGGGCGTGCGGCTGCCAATGCGAAACGACAGGTTGTACTCGTTGAAGATGTCGGCAAGACGTTCTACTTCACCGGTGCTCGATACGACAAAGATAACGTTCTGACCCTCGCGGGCAAGACGACCCACTTCTTCAGTCATGGCCGCAACAGAACCATGGAAGCGTGTTGTGGGCTGTGTTTGCAGTGTCAGATGTTCGCCCTCGGCAGAACTCTCGATTCCCAGTTGCTCGACAGCGATCGTGGTTGTTCGCTGCAAGCGCATGCGCCACTGTTCCGGGGTGAGGTACAGATCTTCGGGGCGGACGAGATTGCCGACAAGGCTTCGCTCGTGCACGCTGCATATCTTTGTCCACCATGCATCATGCGCTTCCTGGAGCGCATCTGGTTCGTCCAGAAGGACAACTGCCCCGGGCAGCAGATCGAAGATGCTCTCCTTAGCGCCGACGATGGGTGCGTACAACTCCCATCCGGGAAACACGGCAACGCCGGTCGCCCGTACTGCCTCCTCGATTATGTCTTCCTCGCCAGCCAGCCGGCCTCCGCTGAGCCGGGAGTTGATCGCCGCCAGGGTCTCCTGGTCCACCGGGGTCTCGGTGAGCGGCAGCAATACGACCTCTTCTGTGGACGCGGCCGAGCGCTGCGTGCCGGGATCGAACTTGCGAATCGACTCGACGTCATCGCCGATGAACTCGATGCGCACAGGGCGGTCCAGTTCCGGCGGATAGACGTCCACTAAGCCCCCGCGATGAGCGAACTCGCCCGGCATCTCAACCACATCCACCTGGTTGTATCCCACGGTGCAAAGATGAGCGATGAGTCGCTCGGGATCGACCATCTCACCGCGACGGACGACCTCTGCCAGGTCGGAATAGAATCCGGCGTCGCGCAAACGCATTGCGGTTACTGCGACGGGAGTGATCACTATGCTGGCTGCGCCAGTAGCAATCTTCCACAAAGCTGTGGCTCGCGCCTCCTGGATCTCGGGGTGCGGCGAGAGGTTCTC
>CAZDYZ010000537.1:0-2063 GCA_964509525.1 uncultured Acidobacteriaceae bacterium | reverse complement strand
GGTCTCCAGCGCCATGCGCAGGATTTCTTTGTAGTCGCCGCGACGCATAACTGTTTAACCGTGTCTGCCTGGTTGATGCTGCTTGACGCCAGACAAAATAACAACGGCAAGCCGCAATGTTCTCTCGGTTTTATCGGCGGTCGTGCTGAGCAGGCCTTCAGTCCGAGTCGCGAGAGTTGATTCTTATCCTTCTTACCGAGTTCGTGTTTACTTGCAAACTGACAGTCCTGACAACAGTTTAAGCATTACAGTTCGAACCGCAGGGCGACAATCGGATCCAATTTTGCCGCCTTTCTTGCCGGATAAACGCCGAAGAAAATTCCTACGCTGGCCGCAACCAGCAAACCGGATGCAATCGCCCAGTATTTGATTGCTGATGGCATTCCGATCGCCAGCGTTACCAGCTTGGCGATGCCGACGCCTCCGGCAACACCGAACAAACCGCCGACCAGTGCCAAGGTTACCGATTCCATCAGGAACTGTCGCAGTACGTCCCGCGGCCGTGCCCCCAGAGCTTTGCGAATACCGATCTCACGCGTGCGCTCGGTAACCGAAACCAACATGATGTTCATGATCACGATGCCGCCCACGATCAGCGAAATGGAGGCGATGACGATCATCACGATGAAGAAGGTTCCGCTCAAGTCAGCCCAAATGGACAGGAAACTCTGGTTGGTCTCGATGACAAAACTGTCTTTTTCTCCTACGCGGTCGTGCCGGCGTGAGCGCAGGATCACCCGCACCTGATCGATGGCCTGTTCGAATGGTGCTCCGGCATCGAACGACTTTCCCCAGATCGTGATGCTGTTATGGGATCCATATTCCTTCAGCCACGTCGCGATGGGCATGATGACGTAGTTATCGCGGCTCTGACCCAGGGTCTTGCCCTCTTTTTTGCCCACGCCGATCACGCGATAGACTTTGCCGTCCACGCGGACCTCTTTCCCCAGGGGATCGGTACCGCCCAGCAGGTTCTCGCGGATGTCGTCGCCGATAATGACCACAGCGGAAGCATTTTTCTCGTCATTTTCGTTGAGCATCCGCCCAGCAACCAGATCCAGGTCGTAGATCCGGGCCATGGTGGGCGTCCAGCCACGCACCCAGGTGTCAGTGCTGTTCTGGGTTCCATAGACAACTTTGCCATTGAAATTCCGTATCCCGGCACCCACGACCTGGCACGCCGTGCAGCCCTCGGCGGCCTCCCGATATTCGTCCATAGTCAGGTCTTTGCGTTTGTTTCCCTCGATGAAGTCATCGACGTCGGTCACCACATTAGGCAGTTTGCTCACGATGAATACGTTGGCACCCAGGTTGAAGATCTTCTCGGCTACATAGCCGTTGATGCCGTTAACAAAAGTGACAACGGCGATGACGGCTGCGACTCCGATGACCACTCCCAGCAGGGTGAGCACCGAGCGCAACTTATTGGCCCAAAGCGACAACAGGGCGATGTGGATGGCCTCAACGATAGTCACGGCGTCGGAATCTCTCGCTCTCGATACATGATTACATCTTCATCGCAATTTGGCCGCTCTATTGTGCTGGCGTGCTTCTTTGAGGGCCTAAACGCTTGATATACTCTTGCGCGCACATTCCTTTTCAACTTCCCATCGCGCGAGGAGGATATGACAAACTCGAGCTTCCTACGGGCATTTCTTACGTTCACGCTTTTCGCCTCGAGCGCTTTCGCCCAGCAGCAGGATTTCAGCAAGGTGCAAATCAAGGTCACGAAGGTCTCCGGCAATATTTATATGTTGGAGGGTTCCGGCGGCAATATTGCCGCGTCGGTCGGCGATGACGGAATTGTCATTGTGGACGACCAATACGCTCCGCTGGCCGACAAGATCGCTGCCGCACTAAAGAACATTGGCGTGACCGACAAGCCGGTAAGATTCGTCATCAACACCCACTATCACGGCGATCACACCGGCGGGAACGCCCCGTTTGCCAACAAAGGCGCCACGGTCATTGCGCAGGACAATGTTCGCAAGCGCCTGGCAAGCGGAGGCAAGGCAGGCAACGGCAGCTCAATCACGATGGACGTCAAGCCGGCTGAGCAAGGC
>CAZDYZ010000536.1:0-9595 GCA_964509525.1 uncultured Acidobacteriaceae bacterium | reverse complement strand
GTCGCTCGACGGCATCCTCGACCTCGAACGCCTCCTGAGCCGCATCACGCTGGAAACGGCGAACCCGCGTGACCTGCTCGCGCTGGCGGTTTCGCTGGGCAAGTTGCCGGCCGTGCGCGCGTCACTGTCTCAGCTAATGGCCGCCAGCTCCGAGCCGCGAGCCGCGAACGCTGACACTGGCGCGTCGAATCCATCGCCGCCAGGCTCAGCGCTTGTGACGCCCGAGCGGCTGCGAATTCTGCACGAGCAGTGCGACGAGCTCGCCGACCTGCGCGAGCGCATCGTCGGAACACTGGAAGATGAGCCGCCGCTGACGCTCGCCGACGGCGGCGTGATCCGCTCCGGTGTCGATGCCACGCTGGACGAGTTGCGCGACCTGAGCCGCAACAGCAAGCAATACATCGCGCAGATCGAGCAGCGCGAGCGCCAACGCACCGGCATCGCGTCGCTGAAGGTCAAGTTCAACAGCGTCTTCGGCTACTATCTCGAAATCTCGAAAGCCAATCTGCACCTCGCACCCGCCGACTACGAGCGCAAACAGACGCTGGTCAACGCCGAGCGCTTCACCACGCCCGAGCTGAAGGAGTACGAAGCCAAGGTGCTCGACGCACAGGAGAAGATGGTCGAGATCGAGCGCCGGCTGTTTGCCGAATTGCGCGGCGCCATCGCCGCCGAGGCGCGCCGCATCCGGCAAACCGCGCTGGCGATAGCGGAGATCGATCTGCTCGCGGCTTTCGCTTCGCTGGCGGCAAATCGCAACTATTGCCGGCCGAAGCTGGACGAAAGCTCCGACATCGAGATTGTCGAAGGGCGCCATCCCGTCATCGAGCAACTGGAAATCAGCGGCGTTGCCGACAGGTTCGTGCCCAACGATCTCTACCTGAACGGCACCACGCATTCCATCCTGCTCATCACCGGGCCGAACATGGGAGGCAAGTCCACCTACCTTCGGCAGGCCGCGCTGATTGTGCTGATGGCGCAGATGGGGTCGTTCGTGCCGGCGCGGTCGGCGCGGCTGGGACTGGTGGATCGCATCTTCACTCGCATCGGCGCCGCCGACAACCTGGCGCGCGGCCGCTCGACCTTCATGGTCGAGATGACCGAAACCGCAGCGATCCTCAATACAGCGACGCCGCGTTCGCTGATCCTGCTTGACGAAGTGGGACGCGGTACAGCCACCTACGACGGTCTCGCCATTGCGTGGGCGGCTATTGAATACCTTCATAGCAATACGCGCGCCAAGACCCTCTTCGCCACCCACTATCATGAGCTGACCGAGTTGGCCGATCGGCTGAGCGGAGTCAAGAACTTCCATGTCAGCGTAAAAGAGAGTGCCGGGGGAATTGTTTTCTTGCGCAAGGTTGAGGAGGGAGCGGCCGACAAGAGCTATGGCATTGAAGTCGCCAAGCTTGCCGGTCTTCCAACCGATGTGGTCCGGCGCGCACGCGAGGTACTGGCCGAGCACGAAAATGCCGAGCGGAGTGCGGTCAGCCATTTGGCGCCGGAAGAAGCAGGAGCGCTTCCACCCATGCAAT
Organism: uncultured Acidobacteriaceae bacterium; assembly: GCA_964509525.1. Taxonomy (GTDB): domain Bacteria; phylum Acidobacteriota; class Terriglobia; order Terriglobales; family Acidobacteriaceae; genus Bog-257. The sequence goes on along the minus strand of CAZDYZ010000536.1, from coordinate 8,060 downwards.
TGAGCATCTTCACTCCCCTGTCGCAAAAGATTGTAGACCGTATCAAGCAGACCGATCTGAACCAGCTCAGCCCCCTGGAGGCGCTTAACCTTCTCCACGAATTGAAACAGCAGATGGATTGAGCCGTATCTCCCTGGGCACCTGAATTCCGACTCTGCACGCGTTACACTTTTCTGTTGTTCATGACATCAAAATCCAGTCTCGAACTTGTCCACCAGGTCGGACAGTTGTTGATCATGGGCCTGGAAGTAACCGTCCTTTCGGCGCGGCTGCGCCTGTTGCTGGCAGCGTTCCGCCCGAGCGGTATCATTCTCTTCCAGCGCAACATCGAAGAAGCTGCCCAAACCCATGCGCTGTTGCGTGAGACGCAGAAGGCGGTCTCCACTCCGATGTTTCTTTGCATTGATATGGAAGGCGGCACGGTCGATCGTTTGCGAGAGATCATCGCGCCCATGCCGTCAGTAGCTGCGGTGGCTTCGGCAGGTTCGAAGAAGCTGTTCCATAAACACGGCCACATCATTGGCACGGAGATCCGCGCGATAGGGTTCAACACCAATTTTGCGCCGGTGCTCGATCTTCGACTTGAAGCGTCGAAAAACGTGTTGACATCACGAACGATCTCCCCAGATGTGAAACAGACGATTACCTGTGCGAGCGAATTCTTGCGCGGACTGCGCGACTGTAATGTGCTTGCCTGCGGAAAGCACTTTCCGGGATTGGGTGCGGCCAGTGTCGATTCACACACCCAGCTGCCGTCGATCGTCAAGCCCTGGAAGAATTTGTGGAATGAAGACCTACTTCCCTATCGCGAGCTCCGACGGGCGTTGCCGTTCGTCATGGTTGCACACGCCGCGTATCCGCGGGTGACGGGTGATCGAACGCCAGCCTCCCTGTCGAAGAAATGGATAAGCGGCATTCTGCGCGAAAAGATCGGCTACGCCGGCCTGGTTCTAGCTGATGATCTGGACATGGCCGGAGTGCTGGCAGCTGCTCCAATCGAGGATGCTGTAGTTGAAACCCTTCGCGCTGGCGCCGACATGTTCCTTGTCTGCCAGAAGGAGGAGAGTGTCTGGCGGGCGTTCGAAGCCGTGTACAAAAGGGCTGAGAATGACAAGAAGTTCGCCAGGCTCATATCGGAAAAGTCGCAGCGGGTACTGCTCGCGAAGAAGAAATCGCGGGCACTCATAGACGGCGTGACACCGACTCCACAGGGGAAGGCCGTGGACCGCATACGTCGAGACATCAGGGAGTTCTGCGAAGAGGTCCGGGGGCAAACCTTCGACTTCGAGGCAGCGCACCTTTAGGGTGCGTGTAGCGGGCAACACAAATGGATCGTACCCCTCTAATGGATTTCGGCATATGAACTGGGGACAAGGTTTTGCTGCGGTACCTGATTCTCCTCGGCAGCTGAAGCCGCCTCGAATTGGTGTTTTTCGTCACGGCTGGAGGCACCCCCTTCTTCCCAACCAGCCGTGTTTTGGAATTTGTCGCTGGTCGTATTGCGGAACAGTTATGACCGCGGAGATTGCACCGTGATCGTTGGTGGCGTGATGAGCGGCACTTCCGCCGACGGGATCAACGTAGCACTAACGCGTATTCAGGGACGCGGTTTCCGCTCCCGACTCGAGCTGCTGGCACATTATCAGTTTCCCTTCCCTCCCAGCGTACGTCGTGCGGTTCTCGGGATGATGAACGCAAGCTCGGTGAGCGTAGGCGATCTCTCACAACTGAATTTCCTACTCGGCGAACTCTATGCCGAGGCAGTTAGCACTGCGCAACATCGCGCGCGACTGGAGTGCGAACTGGTTGGCTGTCACGGGCAGACCCTGTACCACCAGGGAAATCGCAGGCCGTTCCTCGGTCGCCGACTTGCATCCACGTGGCAGACGGGCGAGGCGGCGGTGATTGCCGCCAAACTCGGTGTGCCTGTGGTTTCCGACTTTCGCCCCGCAGACATGGTTGCCGGCGGCAAGGGCGCGCCTCTGGTTCCGTTCTTGGATTATGTGCTCTACCGCCATCGTCGGTACGGGCGAGTCGTGCAGAATCTTGGCGGGATCGGAAATCTCACAGCCATTCCTCCGCGGGCTCTTCCTGACGAGGTGATGGCCTTCGACACGGGTCCGGGCAATATGGTGATTGATGCAGTCACCGACAAGCTGTTCGGACGCCCGTACGACCGCAATGGAAGAATCGCCGCCCGTGGCGAACCGATTGACCGAGTGTTACAACAAGTGCTTCAGCACCCGTTCTTTCGCCAGAGGCCTCCAAAGACAGCCGGCCGCGAGCAGTTTGGCCAGGAGTTCGTGCGCGAATTTCTGCGCCTCTGCAGGCGTGCCGGCGAGAATGACATTGTCGCCACTGCAACCAACCTCACAGCGCGGTCCATCGGTATAGCGGTTCGAAGGTTCGTGCTGCCCCTGATAGATCCTCCATGGCGATTTCGAGAATTTGTGGTTTCCGGCGGCGGGACGAAGAATGCGATACTCATGCGAATGATCCGTGAAGAGCTCGCCCCTTTGAAGTTGCGCGTGCGCACCAGCGACGAGTTCGGGCTGCCTGCCGAGGCCAAAGAAGCCACGGCTTTCGCCCTGTTGGCGCACCAAACTTGGCGCCGTTTGCCGTCGAATGTTCCTTCAGCAACCGGGGCGAGGCGGCCGACAATCCTGGGCAAGGTCAGCTATGGATGAAATGCTATGCAGGGGGGGGCGCGTGAGCATCCGGCTCTTCTCCTGGCTATGCGGTTTGCCGTCAAGATCACAGAAGCAACCTCGCTGCTGTGCGGCTCCGATGCATGCTCCGCTCGACTCCAGACGTGTGTCCCGGGCTCGACCCAGGCCGACGGCTGGCGGCTACTCTGCCTTCGTAGCCAGTGCTTTAGTTGTTACTTTAACTATTTTTCTTCTTTTTTTCATTGCAGCTTGCGCGGGCAGACCCGATCCGAACACGCTGGTCATGATCATAGAGGCCAGCCCCAGCAATCTCGATCCGCGGGTAGGCGTTGACGCGCAATCGGAGCGTATTGACGAGTTGCTCTTCGATGCGCTGGTCCGCCGCGATGAGCACTTCAACCTTCAGCCGTGGCTGGCCGACCGCTGGGAAATCCCTGACCCACGGACCTATGTCTTCCATCTCCACCAGGGGGTACGCTTCCATAACGGAGAACCACTGACCGCGCGTGACGTGAAATGGACATTTGACTCTCTGCTCAGCGGCAAGCTCCGCAGCGCCAAAGCGAGCACCTACGCACCCGTTGCCCAGATTGACGTCCCCGATGGCTACACCGTTGTATTTCATTTGAAGGCACCGTTCGCGCCGTTACTCTGGAATCTTTCTGACGGAGCAATCGGCATCGTGCCCTACGGCAGTGGCGAGGATTTCAACCGGCATCCTATAGGCTCGGGGCCCTTCCGCTTCGTCAGCGCACAGCAGGATAAGGAGGTGTTGATTGAACGCAACCCACAATACTGGGCCACACCGGCCAAAGTCAGGCGTGTGCAGTTCAAAGTCATCCCCGATGCAACCACGCGCGCCCTGGAGCTGCGCAAGCAGAGCGCCGATTTGGCCATCAACGCTCTGACAGCCGATACGGTGGTTACTCTAGAGCATGAACGCGAGGTCACCGTCATCGAATCGCCGGGAACGATCTACTCCTACCTGGCTATGAATCTGCGTGATCCCATCCTGAGAGATGTTCGTGTGCGCCATGCAATTGCATACGCGATCAACGTACAACCCATCATTCACTATCTTCTGCGCGACCAGGCGCGGCCTGCCTACAGCGTACTGCCCCCACAGCACTGGGCCTACGATGGCAACGTGGAAAAATACCCGCACAACCCAGCGCTGGCGCGCCAGATCCTCGACGACGCAGGTTATTTCCCGGTGAACGGCATCCGCTTCCATATCACTATGAAGACCTCGACTGAGGAGGGCACACGCCTCCTGGCCGCTGTGTTGCAGCAACAGTTACGTGAAATCGGCATCGCTCTCGACATTCGCAGCTTTGAGTTTGCGACGTTCTTCGCTGATATCACGAAAGGTGCCTACCAGTTTCATTCCTTGCGCTGGGTTGGCGGAAACCTTGACCCCGACATCTTCGAACACATCTTCGACTCCAACAGCTTCGCACCCAGGCGTGCCAATCGAACCTTCTATTCAAATCCGCGGGTGGATGAGCTGATCCTGGCAGGCCGCAGCACCATCGACCAGGAGAAGCGCAGAGTCATCTACGATCAAATCCAACAGATCCTGGCCGAAGACTTGCCCTACATCAATCTGTGGTATCTCGACAACGTGCTGGTACACACCAACCGAGTACGTGGGGTCGAGATGAGTCCGTCGGGAAACTACGACTTCCTGCGCAGCGCAGAACTCTCGCCCTGAACATTCCCTTCCGGGGTCGCGTGTTACCATCGAAAATCATTGTCATTAAAGGACTGCGAGCAGCTTGCGCATACTCTTCGTCGGAGACATTTTCGGACGCCCGGGACGCAGTATCGTCCAGGAGCGCTTGCCCGAGTTGCAAAGTGCGCATGGCGTGGAACTCACGATCGCCAACGGCGAGAACGCCGCAGGCGGCTTCGGCATTACCTCGCAAATTGCTGAAGAGTTGTTCGAACTGGGCATTGACGTCCTCACGACCGGCAACCACATTTGGGACAAGCGCGAGATCATCGAGTACATGAATTCGGCCAATGGCAATGAAACATCACTAGCCCGACGTCTGCTGCGGCCCGCCAACTATCCTTCCGGATCGCCGGGCTTCGGCTGGTACCAGGGCCGCACGCGCAGTGGTGTGGAATACGGCATTATCAATCTACAGGGACGCGTTTTTATGGCCAGCAACGATGACCCCTTTCGAGTGGCCGACACTCTGCTAAGGCAGATCACTGCCAAAGTCATCCTGGTTGACATGCACGCGGAAGCGACTTCAGAAAAGCTCGCGCTGGGCTGGTATTTGGAGGGACGAGTGACTGCCGTGTTGGGGACTCACACCCACGTTCCCACGGCGGACGAGCAGGTCTTGCGTGGTGGCACCGCCGTGCAAACGGACGTGGGAATGACGGGGCCGTTCGAAGGTGTAATCGGAGTGCAGAAAGAGTTGATCCTGCAGCGCTTTCTAACCAACATGCCTTCGCGCTTTGAACCGGCAACCAACGATGTACGCCTGTGCGCCACACTGATTGAGTGCGACGTGGAGACCGGCCACGCGACCGGCATACAGAGGATCATGCTGAGGCAGAAGTGACAATCGCTATCACGGTTGGTTTTTCTTGCCTCAACTTGAGCCATCGCTTGTCACAAATCGTCAGTTGCTGCCTGGCTTTTACTGCTTTACTCTTTTCTCCATCATGTCCCTGTCCGACGAACTTCGGATGGAAGACGCCCTACGGGAGGCGCAGCGCGCACTCGCGCTGGGGGAAGTTCCCATCGGGGCGGTCGTCGTATGCGATGGGCAAGTCATAGGTCGCGGATGCAATCGCCCAATTACCGCCAATGATCCCACCGGCCATGCCGAGATCTTGGCACTTCGAGAAGCTGGGCAGACTGTCGGCAATTATCGTCTGCTGGAATGCGACATGTATGTAACGGTCGAGCCCTGCGTCATGTGCGCAGGAGCCATCACCCACGCTCGCATCCGTCGCTTGATCTACGGCGCAGGGGATCCGAAGGCTGGTGCAGTACATTCCGTGCTTCAAGTCCTCAACCACCCCAAGCTCAACCATAAGGTGGAGGTCAGTTCTGGCGTGCTGGCGGCGCGCTGTATGGATCTACTGCAAACATTTTTTCGCGAAAAGCGGAAGGCTGAAACGAACACTGAGTCGGTTGATCTTAGATAGCGTTACTCGAAAAGCTCCCTAGCGATAATATCTCGAGCTGGTCCCTGCTCTTGCCTGAAGGGGATACGCGATGCCGCGCAGCAACTCATTTCCCACTTTGTTCAAGAACAACCCAGTCGTGCCCCCACAGTCCTGGCCTGCGTCGCGTGGTCTCTGACAGCTCTACGCGCGCGTTCATGCTTCTTTGCCGTCTTCGCGAGAGTCGTGGGAAGGGTCTGCTATCATGAAACTCAACCAGGTCTTTCTCGCGCGGAGAGGTGCGTGAGTGGTTGAAACGAGCCGCCTCGAAAGCGGCCATACCTTGACGGGTATCGGGGGTTCGAATCCCTCCCTCTCCGCCAGTTCCTTTATTTTGTTTCGCTTGACTCCGGCATGTTCAAGGGCTTCATACGAGCCACGCCAGATGGATCTCCCCTAACAGCCCAGATAGATATGACTCATGGATTGTTGGCAACTCTTCACTGAGAAGGTGTAATGGAAGGTTTTGTCCGTTATCCGCAGCAGCTTGATCAGCAGTCCCCCTCGGCCTTCGCTCGTTTGCCACGGAGTTACTTCGCATCCACCGTACAATCCGCCCCTGCTGCCAGAGCCATAGGCCACTGACCACAATCAGCGGTATCACCATGAACCGAGCGATGTCGGTCGAGACCGGGTTTGAGTGGGAACCAGAATACACATAGGCTACAAGGAACATGCCCTTCAGCAATGTGACCGCAGCGGAGAATAGTTCTTACGCGAGCTTGGTTGAGCATTGAAACCTCCTGGTGCAAGTTCAAACTTCTTCGCTCTGCAATTGATCTATGCGACGCAAACACCTGGTACGGCGACTTTCTGGAACAGGTGCGGTGTCGCCACAGCCGAAGCGGGATAGACCGAAAGCTTGGCCCGGAATTCCGGATTCGTGAATGCAGCCCGGAAGTGAGCGGTCGTTTCCCAGACTGCGTAGTTGAGATAAGTCGGGCTTTCACCAATCGCCCGGTGCAGCTGGGTAGAAATGAAGCCCGGCTGCTGTTTCATGTACAGCGCATCGTCTTGCCAGGCTTTAAGGAACGCCTGCTCGTCGGCCCTATCGAGTGTAAAGAGGTTCACCAGTACAACGGGGCACGCATCGAGCGCGACCTGACGTTCGATCGGAAAAGCGGGGTCCAAAGGGCGTAGCAGCGCCATAGCATTCTCCTTTTCGGATATGGTTGCATAGTGTCATTCTGATATCATGCATCCAATTGAAAAAACAATACCATATTGACATCATAATGTCAATACGATAATATGGTGACAAATGCCAATGGAGTACAAAGGCAAGCGAACGCCGGCCGGGGATGCCCTGACCGGTCTCATCCTCGAGCTTTTCAGACTCAACAGCCTATTGGTAACCGCAGGCGATCGTCTGGTGGCGCGGCTGGGGCTCACGAGTGCCCGCTGGCAGATCCTCGGCGTCGTCGCCGCGGCCGAACGTCCACAGCCGGTTGCGTGGCTCGCTCGCGACATGGGCGCCAACCGCCAAAACGTGCAGCGGATTATCAATGACCTGCACGCGCAAGGGCTCGTCGCGTTCGAGGCCAACCCGCATCATCGGCGAGCGCAGCTTGTCGTTCTGACTGAAAAGGGGAAACAGACGTTTGACGCCGCCATGCGCTTGCAGGCTCCTTGGATCAACAGCCTTTCGGAAGGTCTCTTGGTCAAGGACATCCAGACAGTCCAGCGTGTCATCATGTCGATACGACGAAAACTCGAGAACAACGAAACTGGGGAGCCAGGCTGAACGAAGGTAGTTGGCCGATTGTCGGCAACTCGGGGTTGCCGGCAGACTGCTGCATCGAAATTGAAGGCGGCGGGCTGAAACCCGCCACATTTTATGCATTACATTGAACACACAGGAGTTACGTTTAAATGGTGGAGGCTGGCAGGAGTTGATTCAGCGTCTGAAGATGCTTCGAGCAAAGGGCCTACATGCTTGGTCGCGTTCCCTGCGCCGGTCGCCCGCCACTCTCGCCAACCGCGAAATGGACGGGAGAAATGTGCCCTCCTAGCCTGCGGGGTCGCTGCAAACCTACAGACGTAGAGTTTAGAAGCCAGCTCTCTGTGTGACGCTTTTTCTCACCCCAATAAGCAAAACTGACGAGCGGCAATTGGTGGACCGGTCGGGTAGGTCAAACCAGAGCCGTTTGCCTCGCAGCGCGAGCCGAGGCCCTACCGCGCCAGGGGACCGCCGCTATGGGG
>CAZDYZ010000535.1:0-2019 GCA_964509525.1 uncultured Acidobacteriaceae bacterium | reverse complement strand
GCATCGTCAAAAGTAGTGCTTAATCAAAGTTTCCCTAGCTGCCAAAGTGTCACGGGAGATCGGCCTCCCATGAATCCAAACCGTGACGATGCTGTCGTAGGCATCCACGCTCTCCAAAGGTGATTTTCTCAGCAGAACGAGGTTGGCGACTTTGCCGGGCTCAATGGTTCCCACCTGCGAGTCGAGCTTGAACTCGTAAGCATTGCTGATAGTTGCGGCTTTGAATATCTGCTCGAACGACAACCCGGCGTCATGAAGTTGCTGCATCTCGAGATAGCCGTTCAGGCCGGGCAGGTTCCCGTAGGTGGGAGCAGAGGGCGTATCGGTACCAAAGAGAAAATTGGCGTTCCTGGCGGACAGATAGCCGACCACCTGGCGGACGCGGCGGATGGGGCCGCGGTCGAATATCTGGCGCATATCCGCGTCGGGCGTGTTATCTTCGTCGATCTCTTTTCCGAACCACTTGCCTTCGGGCGAGTTGAACCAGGCAAGCAGGGCCGCAGGAATGACCTTGGGAATTGCGGGCATCTTCAGGTATTCGGGATCAAAGTAAGCGCGCAGTCCTCCCATCACCTGAATCGTTGCCTGGTATCCGGTTCGCTTTTGCACAATGCGGTCGAGCAGCGTTTTGATCTCCGGCGGAAGTTCGGGCTGCCGGTCGAGCGCTCCCCAATTCCACATGCCGTGCGCGATGACATCCACGTCGGCATTGACGGCGAACTGTTGGGCTTCGAACGAATTGGCATGCATCATCATCACTAGACCGTTTTGCGTGGCGGCGTTGCGGACTGCTGCCGCCATTGGAGGCGTGAGGACCGGCAGATTCCTCTGCTTGCCGAAGCCGTGTTCGAAGTAGGTCTTGACGCAGATGGCGCCGGCTCGCTTATCCGCGGCAACAACTGCCGCGGGAGTGTGATCCTGCGGCTTGTACTCGGCAGGAATGCCGGCGGACTGCGCCGGGTCGTAGAGAAAATTAGGAAAGAGTTCGAACCGCTGCGCCGGAGGCGCAAACGACATGGGGTAACCGTTCGCTACCGGCAGCGAGGGTCCGCAATCATAGAGGTCCGGGTGAAGCGGAGCGCGGCGGAAGTCATCCAGTACCTCGCGTTTGACGATGGCCAGATCAATCAGCGTGGTATAGCCGAAGTAGAGATAGGAACGCGGGAGCTGCTTGTAATAGTCCGCGAGCATCGCTGCGTGTGCCGTGTCGGCATTCACATTTAGCTCGGGTGCAACCCCCGGAACCGCCGCAAGATGGACGTGCGAGTCGATGAGCCCGGGGATGAGAAACCCCCCTTCGCCGGAGACAACGGTTGCGTCAGCAGGGGGCTTTGCACTCGCGTTCCTCTCAACGCGAACAATGCGTTCGTTCTCAATCAACACACTGCCCCTGTTGAGGTGAGTGAGATTTTCCGGGGAGACGATGGTTACGTCGGTGATCCAGATGCAGCGTGGGACCGGCTCGTTTGAAGCCGGACCGGCAAAAGCCGCAACGTCGAGAAGCAGCGCAAGCGCCAAGGGGAAAACTCTCATATCAACTCCTCGCCAGAATCGTTCTGCACATTGGCGCAAGAATTCTTCTGGTAAGTGTATCGGGCAAGCACACAACCCGTCCTGGCTCGTCCCTTACGCAAAGCATCGTAACCAAACGCCGTGCGCAAGAAATGCGAGTTGGCAGGAAAAGAAATTCCGTGAAGCGCACGTTGGTCCAGTGACGGGCAATACGGAAACTGACACCAATTAATCTCCGGCTAGCGACTATGCGGAATTTACCAGCTATTAAAGGCGTATGTCGATACTGATCCATGTCTCGGGTTGGCACCTATTGTTGAGCAGCATCCCACCATCAAGACCTTAGGCACGCGTCACAGAATGATGTGAAAAACCCTCCGATACGTTCTGCAGGTTGTTTACCCGTGCGTTTGCAAACGGGAGCTTTCCGACGGTGAGTGAACGCCATCTTTGATTGGCATCGACTGTTTGATTTGCTGGCTTGAAAAAATCTAGACCCTTAGCGAG
>CAZDYZ010000534.1:0-8464 GCA_964509525.1 uncultured Acidobacteriaceae bacterium | reverse complement strand
AATCATGAAGATCACCACTGTGATGGTAGTGATCCTCATCGTCTGGTGCCTGGTCACTCTGGTGAAACACCCAGCCCATCTGCCGCCGCTACCTTCAGCGGCCAGCATGCATCATGACAAGGAATCACTCGGCTGGTTACTGGACACCTGGGCGATGCGAATTCCATTCATCATGATGCTGGTGGGATTCGGCCACTCCGTGCTGGCCATGAGCGGCGAAGAGTCTCTGGCCCAGATCAACCGAGAAATCGAACATCCTAAGTTGAAGAACCTGGAGAGGACCGGGCTGGTGATTTTCCTATACAGCCTGTTCTTCACCTCTCTGGTTTCGTTTTTTGCGGTCATGATCATTCCAGATGGGGTGCGACATGATTATTTCGCCAACCTCATCAGCGGCCTGGCCATGAATGTGGTCGGGCCCTACACGTTGAAGCTGGTCTTCCAGGGTTTCGTCGTTCTGGTAGGGGTTCTGATTCTTGCTGGAGCGGTAAATACCGCGATCGTCGGCGCCAACGGAGTGCTGAACCGAATGAGCGAAGACGGCGTTCTCACCCCCTGGTTCCGCAAGCCACAGCATAAGTTCGGCACCAGCTATCGGATTATCAACCTGGTTGTCGGACTGCAAGTCTTTACCATCATTGCCAGTGGCGGGAACGTTTACCTATTGGCGTCGTTGTATGCCTTTGGCGTCATCTGGAGCTTTGCTTTCAAATCACTCGCAGTAGTCGTGCTTCGCTACACGGAGCCGGAGAACCGGCAGTGGAAGGTGCCGGGCAACTTCCACATCAAAGGCGTTGAACTGCCCGTCGGGCTGATCCTCATCTCGCTAATCCTGTTCGCGACGGCCATCGTGAATCTTTTCACCAAACCGTCAGCCACTATATCGGGGGTGACCTTTAGTGTGGCTTTCTTCACCATCTTTGCGGTGTCCGAGCGCATCACCTGCAGGCAGCACGCGCACCAGGAATCCGGGCTAGACCAGTTCAACATCTCGCAGAATGCAGAACTCAGCGCCGAAGCGATGGATATCCGCCCTGGCAACACTCTGGTAGCCGTCCGTGATCCCCGTAACCTGTACTACTTGCGACAGGTACTGGCTAAGACGAACACGGCCAAAACGGATGTGGTGGTGATGACCTCACGCGTCTATCACCGCGAACATTCCTTCAGCGGCAATGTCGAGATGGATTCCTCAGAGGTATTTGAGAGGTATGAGCAGGAGTTGTTCACCTCGGTGGTTGCCGTTGCAGAAAAAGAAGGCCGGCACGTTTCCCTGCTCGTTGTGCCGACAAACGATGTCTTCGAAAGTATAGTGGTCACCGCACAGCGGCTGAATTCCTCTGTCATTGTTTGCGGCCTGTCGAACAAGCTCACTGCCGATGAGCAAGGCAAACTGACAGGCGATGCTTGGGAACGGTTGCCCGAGCCGCGTCCGCGCTTACGACTGGTGGTGGTGGAGCCAAATAGCAACAAGCACGAGTATCTCCTAGGGCCGCACACACCCCGCATGCGCCAAGAAGATGTGGACTTGTTGCACAGCTTGTGGAAGGAAGCGACTGCCGATCCTTATTATCGGCAGCTGCACCACTTTCACGTGCTCAACGTAGCACTGCAGGAACTGGCCGACCGCATGCACAACGACGCCTACCGTGCTGAGGTAATGAAAGATATCTACGACGAAATGCAAAGGCATGGCGGTGATCCACTGGCCGACGATGAGAGTTCGACGCCATCTACCTAGCGAGGTTAACGGTGGGTCGATGACCGTTGGCTAGCTTGAATCTTTCGGGTTTCAGAGCAACCGGGTTTTGGGGGTTCTCCCGAGCAAGACAGGCCTTCGGCCCTTAAGCGACCCGAGCAGTTCTGACCAATTACAGAGAGGCTACCAGATCCGAGGCACCGGACTCGGCATTTGCGTAAGCTGATCAAGCAAGAGATTCAGTCCTCCGAGCGAGGGCCTCCAGCCACTATGAGCAATAGCAGTCCGCATTCCGATCTTAATTTGGAGGAAGGGTAGTATTTGCATCCTGGGATCGCACAGGACAACGTCACCACTGCCGTCGCCTCCGTTCGGGAACACCCAGCACATTCACCTTAAGCAACAGGGAATCACGCCTTGGTCGACGAACCCATCGAGTGCGTAGGTGGCATCGCGCAAGCCTGTCCCCCAAGGCTCCTTCAGCGCGCCAAACCGCTTACAAAGGCAGCTACAAATACAAGAACAAGCACCAGGCGCCAGCGCCTTCCTTCCGGCAAAGGTCCTCCGCCGGAAACACGAGGTGGAACCCAGAACAGCGCGACGACGGCCATAATGAGCGCAGGGACGAACAGAAATGCGAGCAAGATGTATTGCGAGCTACCCTGCGAGAACACCGTTCCCCGGCGCAGCGGTGCGGCCAGCGTACTCCCCAGGAACCAGCACAATATGGCGCTGCCCAGCCCGGCCAATGCACCCAGTATGCGCAAGATGGGAGATGTCATCTCAGTCGCTAGCAGTGTAACAGCGCTGTACCCTGTCGCGAAGAGCGGAGTGGCAGTCTCGAATTAACGTTTGATGAATGTGTTTAAAGTGCGAGAATCTTTTAATGCTGGGCAGTCGCTGTAGAACTCGTCCCTGCTTTCGTCAGCTTCCACGGTTTGACCTTTGGCATTCCCGGCGGCATTTTCATCGCGCTCATTTTGATCTCCGCGGTGGTCTCACTAGTCAACTTCATGGTATAGCGATTGACCTCCGACGTGTCCGGATCTTTAACTGTCAACAGGAGTCCGTCCGGATTGACCTGCGCATCTTCTACTGCCGCGGTGGACTGATTATCGCCAACGCTCTTGAGCTCACCCTGGTCATTGAATTGGAGGTCGTGTGGGCGTTGTATAGAACCTGAGAGCCGGTCACCCTGCTGTGCAAGCTTCACCGTCATCCAGGTCTTTCCCTCGAATGACCCGGTCCACGTTCCAGCATAATCGGCGAGCGGAGACTTGCGCACAGGAGTACCCGGAGATCCCTGCTTCGCCGATGTCTGCGCCCAGCCCGCAGCCCCAAGACCCATGGCAAGTATCAGCAACCGGAGCTTCATTCACCCGACCTCCATGTGGTGTGGATTTTACTCCCAGGGTGGCTCAACGTCGCGCGCTTGCATAGGCTTCGCATTGACCGCCTCCGCTATGCCGTCGCAGGTAACGTCGGCACCCCTTAGGGAGCCCTTCGGTCGTCCGACCGTTGCCCTGGCACTCTTCGAGAGCGGTAAGGCTGCTAAATCGCTCAGTTTCGATAGGACACACTAGGAGTTGCGTTCGATGTAAATCGCCAACCCTGCCCAAAGAACTGCCCGATGTTATAAAGCGATCGCCGCGCTCTGCCACGGCTCAGGGAATACCCCGGCAAGGCCAATCGCGATAAGCAAGACAGCCGCCTGATACCACTGCCAACCGTAGAGTTGGACGTTTTTGCCGTCAAAGCCGAACCGGTGGTACAGAAAGCCACCGGCAAGGAGACCGCTAACAAACGCCAGAAGCGTCTTCATGGCGCGCTGTTACTTGATTTATATCACTTAAAATGAGAAATGATAATCGGAACGGGAGCTAGCTCCATTTGTTCGACGGACTCCCCGTTGGCAATCTAGGAACGCCGAACCTACAGTGCATCAACCTCGCCCGACAAGTTTGCCAGTGCAGGACCCACCCCGTGACGATCGCCCTTGAGCGTGCGCTGCGTCACCGCCTGGCGAACCCGTTCGTCCTGATGGCACCTCCAGCACAGCGGCCGCAGTTCATTCAGCTTCAACTGCAGTTGTCTTAAATTCACCTGCCGCACCTCAACTAGCTTGTGATTGTCGAGCCAAGCAAGCCGGCCACGGCGCCAATCGGACGGTGTAATGGCGCGCGCGCAAATTGCACAGGCCTTGCCCTTGTACCAGCTAAGCATCATGCGCTCTATGTTTTCCGGCGAAGGATCGACCTGCACCAGACACTCCTGAGCACAATTGCCCTTCTCCGGCCAGTTCGTACACGACTTCAGCCGCGAGTGCTCCTGGCCGCGCAATGCCGTCCAGAACGAATACTTGTTGTCAACCTCGATGTCCACCTGGTCACCGCTTTCCGGACATATGGCGGACTGCAGTCCACGATTCTGGAAGTAGGATTGAAGGCTCAGGGCAACCGGCAACCCGGTCACGAGGATTGCGCCGAGAAAGAAAAGAGCGAGAGGAAATAGCGCGAACATTAACATAACTCACCTGCCACCATGGATGCTCTGCCCGCTTCCCTTGTACCCTGACTTATCACCAAGCTTCAGTGACCCCACGCACACGGGGTTGTGACGCGGAGAAGTGGGGTTGGGACCGACTCGAAGCATCAATTCCACAGATGTTGGCAGGTCGCCCACAAACGAACTCGGCTGCGCTTCGCGCCTCGAACACCTCGTCCTGAGGTCGCAATGCTGCGCAGCCAAGAAAATGCGCCAGAGAAGCAGGCAAACCTTCCGGGCATGGGGCTATGTCAGGAAGAACTCACGGGTAATCTTCGCCCATTGCTCGTGCGGGATGGTTCCGGCTATGTCATCAATAGCCACGCCTCCGTCTTGCGCCAGGGTGCCGAGCGCACCGGGGATGTATCGCTGCAACCGCATCGACGACTCCTCTGTCCACCAACGTGCCAATGCGCCACCCAGCAGGTTGCGGAAGTTTGTCTTGGCATCGGGAGATTGCACCATTACCATCCAGCCTTCGCCGTATGGGTCTTCGCACACCAGGCCCGGCTCGTTGACCACGGCCGTGTTGATGTCCGAGACGCTGCCTTCCATCGGTGACACCATGTCCATCTTCACCCCGTTTCGTACAAGGCTCCACACTTTTTGTCCTTGGCGGATCCACTGCCCGCGCTGCGGCAGAGTGACCTGTTCGACCTTTCCAATAAGCTTGGAAGCAAAATCGTCGATGCCAATCCGAACCAGGTTGGGACTTTCACTCAACGCCCAGGTATGTCCGGGATGATAGCGCAGGTTTTCGGGGACAGAGAATCCCCCGACCAGAGTTGGCTTCAGTCGTGGTTCAGTAGTGTAGCGTTTGCCTAGTGCAGGAGCCTCCTGCAGTACAGTATGCTTGGCCTTGGAGTAGAAATAATCAATGGTTAGGAAGATTGCGAACATCAGTAGAACAAGTAGGACTGTCATAACTTGCCTCCCTCCTCACCTCCCAGAAAATTTACCTTTACGCGCATTTCTAAGTGCAGGTGACACACCTTGATCAAGCATTCGACATGCCAAAGCTACAAGCGATGAAAACGCTCCCAATGCCGTGTGCAACCGGCGATAATTATTGGAGTTGGAACAGACTGTTACGTAATGCAACAGCCCCTCAGTTGCATTCCGCAACGCAGAAATAGTTGCATTGTGCAACGGATCGATTGGTATGCAAGAATTCAACCGAGATACTTACCGTATTATGGGAAGCAGAATGAACGAGTTAAGTCGAGTCGATCTGGGGGTACTCACGCTGATGCAATTCACATCGTACTGATGCGGTTTGCAACAGCATCGACCAGATTTCGGCGAACCGTAGCCTGCAAAGCCGCGCGGATTGCGGCGTTCTTGATGGCTTTCTTGATGCCTTAAGTTTAGATCTCACAGAAGCAAGAGTACAATGCGACACTCACGGCAGCCGGCGGGACAGCGCCTTTCGCTGCGTATCAAGAAAACGATAGAGAGGGGAAAACCGCAATCGTCTATTTGAATCCTACCCACGATCCAGCCGGAGGTTACCTGATTGTCGGAGAGTTATTTATTGTGTCTGTAACAGGCATTCTTCAGCCATTCCAAGTCGGAACCTCCAAAGCAATCGGCGGGAGCGGCGGCGGAGCAGCGACAAGGCTTAGCAACAAGTCGCCCGACTGCTGCCACCACCCTTGGAATACATCACCGTTGG
This sequence comes from uncultured Acidobacteriaceae bacterium, assembly GCA_964509525.1. Taxonomy (GTDB): domain Bacteria; phylum Acidobacteriota; class Terriglobia; order Terriglobales; family Acidobacteriaceae; genus Bog-257. The sequence goes on along the minus strand of CAZDYZ010000534.1, from coordinate 2,546 downwards.
TATGACGAACCGCCAAGGGATGCCAGATCGGCTGCTGCTGCCTGAGGATCAAGCCTGATAGCTCTGAATATCGCTCTCTGTCCCATTCCGAAGTCAAGGCGCTTTCTCTCAGACTGACCGTTACAGATCGTGTGTCCAGACGAAGTCCCTCGTGCAACGCTTTGAGCGCACTCTCCTTCGCACTCCACAACAGGGCCAAGAGCGACGGCCTGTCCTGTGCGGAGGTTTGTGCAACTAACGCCTGCTCTTCTGTCGTGAAATAGTCGGCAACGAAGGCATCGCTCCTAGGCTCGATCAACTCCAGATCGCAACCCAGCGCTGTGCCGCGCGGCGCGATCGCGCACAGAGCCCTCCCGCTGCTGTGGCTGAGGGAAATACTCGCGGTCGCAGGCTGGCCTCCAAGAAAGGCCTCTGGCGCCCCAGACGCTGCGGGGCGTATCTCTATGCTTGCAAGAGATTGAGGATAACAACCAACCTTCAGGTAAACCGATAAGGCGCGCTTGGCCGTCCAGCGTCCGAGTCGCCAGTCGGCACGGCGTTTCGGAAAGGACATAGTCTCGAGGCAATCCAACTCGTGGGTGCTAAGCCAGTGGTTTCCGACCGGCACATCGGATTGCCTCTGTTCCATCCAATAGACATCCATGACAGATCGCTAACCTATTCAATCCACCATGTCATGCCATAACGACATGCTGTGCCAGCACAGCTTGCAGCGTCTTCAATGGTTCGGCATCCACGCGGTCCGACAACGCCACCGTTTTGTAGGCGCGGAGCTGCATGCAGCAGTTGCCCGCAGCATCTACCACATCGGCATCGAAGCTTTGCTCACTGCGATGCGGAGTGACCACGGCGTAGAACTGGCCGGCGTCCAGCTCAGGCACGTGCCACACGCTCACCTTCTGAACGGACAAGGGCAAACCCATCACGCCCTGCTCGCTCATCTGCCACAGACCTGCAGTTTGGAAGCACAGCTCGATGAACCGCGGCCCTATCACTGTCAACAAAGCGGACGGCTCGTGATTGCTCGGTAAAGCTGCTTTCATCTGGCCAACCATCCGGTCGCCATCACGCCATGCGCGCTCCACCACTTGGTACGCTGGTCCATGAAAATAGATGCGATAGATCTCGTTGGCTTCGATGCTGGACCCGTTGGCGGCGGGCATCCTCATAATTGGCGGTTCGGATACCCGTTGCGTCAGGTGTACGCGTGCCGTGAAGTGCGTGGTTACTTGTGGCTCTGGTTGATTTGGAAGTGACCTAGAGCCTGTCAGCCGACATTCCGCCACTACATCGTCCCCGTAGGGATGAAATACGGTCTGGAGGGTCACTGTGCGCGGCTGGTTGCGGTAGAACTTAAATGGCGCCAGGAAGCTTACCTCGTCTACCGCGCAGACATGCCAGTCAGGAAGCAGCAATTGGCCGGCTTCACCAAAGGCCTCGATACCCATAACTCCGGGAAGCACCGGTGTACCATCGATCTTGTGGTCGTACAAGAACGGTTGGATGGTCGGATCCAACTTCGTCTCGATCACAAGGCCGTCGTAAACTCCCATTCCCGTGATCTTGCCAATCATCGGACCGCGCGCCGGGCAGCAGCCGCCGGAGATTTCCAGCGCCTGCACCTCGAGACCGCCGGTAGTATCCCACTCGCTTAGCAGAACGCCGAGACGTTGACCAGCAACGTTCTCTCCACGTGTCCCTCCCGACGTAAGTTCACGCCGAATCCAAGTAACACCCGCTTCGGGTGGCAGCATATCGATGCCAGCCAGTTCCATCATCTTGGGGATTGAGCCGCGAGTCGCCATGCCGATTCCGCCCCACGCTGACCAGTCGATGACAATGCCACGAGTTTGCGGCCGCGCGGTGCGGAAGCTCGACGTGATCTTACACAACAGGTCATTAGCGGAGCTGTAATCCGACTGGCCAGCGTTGCCAAAACGACCGGCAACCGAGCTGAACGCCACCGTCGCTCCAATAGGCATGTCGCCGATGGCATGCAAGAGGTTAAACCAGCCGTCACTCTTCACGTCAAACACCAGATCGAATTCACGTGGGTCTTTGTCCGGCAGGAAGTGACTACGCTCAATTCCTGCGGCGTGTAGCAGCACATCAATTCGACCGCTGCGTTGACGCACCTTTTCTATGACAGCAGCCACGCTGTCAGCATCCGTGAGGTTAACACTGAAGTACTGCGCGGTACCTCCGGCAGCTCGCACGGCGTTGATAGCGCTCTTAGCAGCTTGTGCGCGCTCCAGAGACGCCAGCGCTTTCTCCACCAAAGCCGGAGTGGCTCGTTCGCCACGTGCCTGAATGCGCGCGAACAAGTCACGTTTGAGCCCGTCTTTGTCATTGACGAAGCGCTCAAGGTCGGGATTGTTCGGATCGGGTTCCGCAACCAAATCGAGCAGATAGAAGGTGCCGCCAGAAGCCGCCGCCAAATCCGCAGTAATGGCCGACACGATGCTTCCCGCCGCACCGGTGATCAGAAACACGGTGTTCTGATCCAGCGTCAGTCCGGGTCGGCCGTCAGCTGCGGGCTGCTCCTG
>CAZDYZ010000533.1:0-2284 GCA_964509525.1 uncultured Acidobacteriaceae bacterium | reverse complement strand
GACTGGCAACGAGCCGACGCTTGCCACTGCGGAGATTGACCCCGAACATCTCACCAGTCCCGGCGCAACTCTCGGAACTGTCGCCTATATGTCGCCGGAACAGGCGAAGGGAAAGGAACTGGACGCCCGCACCGACTTGTTTTCGTTCGGGGCAGTGCTGTATGAGATGGCGACGGGCACACTGCCCTTTCATGGCGATACTACCGCCCTCATATTCAAAGCCATCCTCGACTCTGATCCACCGCCCGCGATTCGCTTCAATCGCAACGTTCCTCCCAAGCTGGAAGACATCATCAGCCGGGCGCTGGAGAAAGACCGGGAACTTCGCTATCAGCACGCTTCCGAAATGCGGGCGGAATTGCAACGGCTCAAGCGCGACACAGATACGGGGCGCGTGCGAGCGGCGAGTTCGGGCAGTATCGCTGCCATACAGGAAAGCGGAACGCAAGCTGCGACGGCGCAAACCACTCCCGTATCGGGTTCCATGCCCGCTGTGGCCGTATCGCCGTCATCCGAGGCAGTGAAAGTGGCTGAAGTTCCGGTAGTCAAGAAGACAAACCTGTGGAAGATCGCGGTGGCTTCGCTCGTCGTTGTAGTGTCGGTGATTGCTGCTGGCTTATACTACCGTTCCCACCAAGCCAAGCCTCTGACCGACAAAGACACCATCGTTCTCGCCGACTTCGACAACAAGACCGGAGACCCTGTCTTCGACGACACGCTCAAGACCGCGCTAAGCGTTTCGCTCAACCAATCGCCCTTCCTCAATGTGCTATCAGATGGCAATATCAGCAAAACCCTCAAGCTGATGGAGAAGCCACCCGACGCTAAGCTCACGCCCGACGTGGCCCGCGACCTTTGCCTGCGTGCTGGCAGCAAGGCGTACGTCGCTGGATCAATCGCCAGTCTGGGCAGCCAATACGTGCTTGGATTGAAGGTGGTGAATTGCCAGAGTGGGGACGTGCTGGCGCAGGAGCAGGCGACAGCAGCAAGCAAGGAGAAAGTGCTGGATACGCTGGGCACGGTCGCGTCGAAGCTGCGCGGGGAACTCGGCGAATCGCTGGCCTCGGTGCAGACGCTCGATGTGCCTCTTTCCGAGGCCACCACATCCTCCCTCGAAGCCCTGCAAGCGTACAGCCTTGGGCGTAAGGCTGAACGCGAGAAAGGCCCCGCTGCGGGACTGCCTTATCGCCAACGCGCCATCGAACTCGATCCGAATTTCGCCACGGGGTACAACACAGTGGGCGCCGATTACTCCAGCATGGGTGAGCCGGGACGCGCCAGCGACTATTACACCAAGGCATTTCAGTTGCGCGAACATGCCAGCGAGCGGGAAAAGCTGGTGATTGAGATTGATTATTACGGAAGCGTCACGGGGGAACTGGAGAAAGCTCTCCAAGCACAGCAAGCACTGATTGCAAACTATCCGAGAGCTATTGGCGGTCAGATGACTTTGGGCAACTTGTACGACTCCGAGGGGCAGTATGAACGGGGAGAGGCGGCTTATCGTGATGCGCTTCAGAAGGTGCCCGACAACTCTAACGCGTACTGGGGTCTCGCGAACGTCCTGCTCGCCCTGCAACAATTCGATGAAGCCAAGCGAACGATTGAGCAGGCTCATGCAAGAAAGCTGGATAATTACGGGCTTCGCGAGGCACTCTATGCTATCGCGTTCAATCGTGGTGATTCGAGCCTGATGGAAGAAGAGCGGCAATGGTTCAAGGGCAAGCCGGAAGAAAACTCGGGGCTTTCGCTAGCTTCTGACACCGAAGCATACGCGGGTCATCTCAACAAGGCGCGGGAATTGACGAAGCAATCTGTCGATTCCGCCATCCGTGCCGACAGCAAGGAAACGGGAGCGATCTCGCTAGAGAATTCGGCATTGCGCGAAGCAGCGTTTGGGAACCTGAGCGACGCGAAGCAAGCGGCAGCGGATGGAATGAAGCTCTATCCAACTAGTCAGGGAGTCGAAGTCGAAGCCACGCTTGCCTATGCAATGGCTGTCGACACTGCACGAGCCGAATCGCTGGCACAAGACCTCAACAAGCGTTACCCGCTGGATACGCAGACGCAATCTTTGTGGCTGCCGACAATTCAAGCGCAACTGGCGCTCAATCGCAAAGACGCAGCCTCTGGCATCAACCGCCTGCAACCCGCCGTGCCGCCAATTGAGTACGGACAGATCAATTTCCTCAACAATCTCTCCTGCCTCTATCCCACCTACATTCGCGGCGAAGCGTATCTGGCGGCAGGGCAGGGCAAGGAAGCTGCCGCCGAGTTCCAGAAA
>CAZDYZ010000532.1:0-5251 GCA_964509525.1 uncultured Acidobacteriaceae bacterium | reverse complement strand
CGGTTCGTGCCGCATCGTCCACCGACTCGAAAACTCCAAGCAACGTTGCGACCTTCTCTGGTTTCCGCAGCAGCTTCACCGTGATTGCCGTGGCGATGCCCACCGTCCCTTCCGAACCCACAAAGAATCCTGTCATGTCGTAACCGTAGGTTTCTGCGGCTTTGCCACCGAAGTCCACGATGTCGCCGTTAGGCAGCACCACTTCCACTCCAGTGACGTGGTTCACCGTCACACCGTACATCAGGGTGTGTGGTCCGCCTGAGTTCTCGGCGACATTACCGCCGATAGTGCAAGCTTTCTGGCTGGAAGGATCAGGCGCGAAGTAGAGTCCGAGATGCGAGACGTGTTCCGACAGTTGCAGGTTGACAACGCCGGGCTGTACCACCGCCCGCTGGTTCTCGACGTCCACCTCAAGAATCCGGTTCATACGCGAGAAGGCGATGACGATACCGCCTGGCGGCGAAATCGCCCCGCCACTCAGCCCGGTACCGGCGCCGCGTGCCACGACAGGCATTTGCAAAGACGACGCCAAGCGCATAATCTGCGAAACCTGCTCGCTTGTTTGGGGGAAGACCACAGCGCCGGGAGTGCTCTTTCGAATGCCGGCGTCATATTCGTACAGCATTAGGTCTTCAGGACGATCGAGAACAGCGTCACGACCGGCAATCTTCCGGAGACGATCTCCGACCTGAGGAAGGGACATAGCAAACAAGCAAGTGTAGCACCGCCGACAACCCCTGGCGCTCAGCAATTCACAGTCGAAAGATCGAGTCGGGGAGGTCAGTATCCGTGATTGCCCGCTACGAAAATCCGCGCATAAAGGACCTAACGGATTACCAGGAAAAGGCAGCAAGAAGTTGTCGAACGCTGAATATACGCGCGGGCATCATCTCTGCTTCGCCCGCCCGGTTGGCTATGCAGCGTATCGCGTAAAAAAAAAGGAGCTCCCCAGGATCTTGCAGGGTACACCGACTGGTAGATGGAAACACGTTCGCGTCACCCATATGGCGTCCCAAGCGCTATTGATCCAGAAAGAGGGTGTGCAGATCAGGGGCCCGTTTCCTGTTGCCTGCCGTTGCCACCTTTCTCTAACAGTCAGGAAGTGACTCCCAATAGGGATATAGCTTAACGTAGTGGAGCTATTTTCGAGCCGAGGAGGATGACGAAGCATGGAATCATCTCCCTCCAGAGCACCGGGTTGGGTCATAATGATGAGGTCAGCACAACTGAAGGGGACCGGTTTATGCCCATCAATCAAATCACAGAAATTGTGCCTGCGATGCGCATGCTTAACGTGCGCTATGCGATTCGCGATCTGGCCGTTGTTGCCGACGAGGTCGCACGCCAGGGTCACGAAATCCTCTACCTGAACATAGGGGATCCCTGCGCTTACGACTTTGCTACCCCGCCGCACATGATCGAAGCAGTCCTCAAGGCCATGCGCGACGGGCATAATGGCTACGCCGATTCGTTAGGCATAAAGTCGGCAATCGACGCGATTCGTAACGAAGCTGAGCGCAACGGCTTTCGCGACATCCAAAGCATTTTCGTCGGTTACGGCAGTGGCGAGGTTATTGATAGCTGCCTGACCGCTCTGGTGAACCCGGGCGACAATGTGCTGACGCCGAGCCCGGAATATCCTCTGTATGGCGCTGTTCTGGCGAAACTCGACGCAACGCCCAACGCATACGATCTGGACGAAGACAATGACTGGCAGCCGGATGTTGCCGACATCGAGCGTAAAATCAACCCCCGCTCCCGGGCAATATTGCTGATCAACCCCAACAACCCAACCGGTGCGGTTTATTCCAGACAGACGCTGGAAAAAATTCTCGAGCTGGCACGGAGGCATGGGCTGATCATCTTCGCCGACGAAATCTATGAGAAACTCATCTTCGATCCGCACGAAAAACATGTCTCTATTGCGGCACTGGCGACAGATGTTCCAATCGTAACCTTCAATGGACTCTCGAAGGCATACCTGGTGCCCGGATGGCGCATAGGGTGGGCGATCGCTACCGGCACGCGTGAAGTCTTGCATCCCTACCTGGAAGCTGTACACCGACTGTTGCGCGCGCGCTTGTCAGCGCCGCATCCCTTCCAGCATGCTGTCCGCGCTGCGTTGGAGGGACCGCAGGACCATCTCCCGGAGGTGCGGGAAAAATTGCGACGCCGCGCCAACATGACGATCGAGTGGGCCAAGCGCACGCCGAGAGTTCAGTTGGTGGCGCCAAAGGGTGCGTTCTATGCACACCCCAGCCTGGAGATTCCGGAGGACGACCTCACCTTTGTTAGCGACTTGCTCAAGCAAAAGCACGTGCTGGTGGTACATGGTTCCGGTTTCGGCGAGAAGCCCGGCACCCGACACTTCCGCATTGTGTTTCTCCCGCGTGAGCCGGTGTTGAGCGCGGCCTATGAAGCGATGACAGCATTTATGCGGGAGCGGTACAAGTGAGTCAAGTCTGGAACGGACACGTGTTTCGCTGGACCTTGGAGATCAGAAAAAGAGGAGTTCGAGCCTGTCAGGGTGGGCTTCTGGAGAAGCGATTTCCCCGGCGAGAGCGAGGGGCAATCGAAGCCTAATGCTCGTGGAAAGCCGCGACCGCTCCAAGCCCGCAATGGATGGTTTTGCTACCCTGGCGTGGACGTATGCATGGTTGATATTCACTGCCACATTCTTCCCGGCATCGATGACGGCTCCAAGTCATGGGAAATGACCGGCAACATGTGCGATGTAGCCGCGCGCGATGGCATTACGCACATCGTTGCCACGCCACACTCCAACCACCAGTTCGTCTACGACCGTGACCGCTATACGGAAATGCTGGGCCAGCTTCACGACTCCGCCAGGGGCAATCTGACCTTCAGCCTGGGTTGCGACTTCCACTTTTCTTACGAAAACATCCGCGACGCCCTTCATCATCCCCGGCGATACACAATTGGCGACTCGCAATATTTGCTGGTGGAGTTCAGCGACTACGGCATTCCGACGAGCGTCAAGCAGGATCTGTTCTCTATCTCCAGCAGTGGGATGGTTCCGATCATCACTCATCCTGAACGCAACCAGATCCTCCTGCGAAGACCTGAGACAGTTCTGGAATTGGTTAAGCAAGGCTGCTTGGTGCAGGTTACTGCCAATTCTGTTACCGGATTTTGGGGCAGCCGCTCGAAGAAAATGGTCGAGTGGCTGCTCAAGCGAGAAGCAGTCCACGTGGTAGCCAGCGATGCGCACGATCCTGAGCATCGCAAGCCAGTACTCTCGGAAGCGCGCGAGGCGGTCGCCGACCTCGCGGGTGACGAGGTTGCCGAAGCGCTGGTCACACATAATCCGGCAGCCATCGTAGACGGCAAAGGCCTACCTTACCATCCTATGTAAAGTATTGCGTCAGCGATGTCAGCTAGACCACACGGTCGCAGGAAGTGGCTCCCTTGAACCCGGTTCCAGCCTTCCAGCACCGCGGCCGCCAAATTGGGCACTTGCGCCTGCATGCCCTTTTCCTTCATCGGGGTATGGCAATGGCTTCAGTGCCCGGTGCCTTCATGTGTATCTCGTTCAGGTCGAGTTGCTGCTACGTGGTACCGTTGACAACACCCTCTTTTCTTGCCGAAGCAATTGTCCGAGAAAGATGCGATTGTTGCCGGCGCCCTCTCATTAACCGTGCGCCTTGGACGAGCCTTACTTCCGGCTCTGCTGGAAGCGGCTGTTCACTTCTGCCCAATTCACCACGTTCCACCATTCCTTCAGGTAGTCGCCGCGGCGGTTCTGGTATTTCAGGTAGTAAGCGTGCTCCCACACGTCATTACCCATAATCGGGAAAAAGCCCTGGCTCATCGGATTGTCCTGATTAGGCGTACTCATGACTTGCAGCTTGCCGCCCTGGTCGCTCACCAGCCACGCCCATCCGCTCCCGAACTGCTTCAGGCCGGCGTCATTGAACTTCTCCTTGAAGGCGTTAAAGTCGCCAAACGTACTCTTGATGGCATCGGAGATAGCGCCGCTCGGCTCCCCGCCGGCGTTCGGGGCCATGATCTTCCAAAACATTGTGTGATTCACATGACCGCCGCCATTGTTGCGCACGGCGGCACGAATTGCTTCCGGCACATTTTCCAACCCTTTGAGCAATTCTTCGGCGCTGAGCTTCTGCAGCTCAGGAGCCTTCTCCAACGCTGTGTTGAGGTTAGTAACATAGGCCTGGTGATGTTTATCGTGATGCAGATGCATGGTTTGGGTGTCGATGTAGGGCTCGAGTGCAGAGTAGTCGTAGGGCAACGCAGGAACTTCATGTGCCATGCTGATCTTTCCTCCAGTTGGCAGTTGATGCGGCAGAGCAAAAGGTGGTTTCAAAACTGCAGGTGAGACCCACGTGCCTCACGCCGCAACCATTATAGAGGCTGGGACGGCCCGGGATCCGAGCCTCAATTCTGGCGGGGGTCTTTGGCTCTGCCCTTAGGATAGTCGAGCGGTCCAATTCTGCGACCGTTTTCCGAGTGTGCAATCAATGTCGCCAGCCGCCTGAGGCCCGTTTCTTTTCGCTTGGCGCTGATGACCCACCAAGTAGCGGTCCTCTGATACCAGGGAGCTTGCGCGCGAAAGAATTCCCAGGCCTTCGCGTTTGCCTTGAACTTCTTCTCGTGCACAGCTTCGAGCTTGCAGTTACTCCTCTCGTAGGAATATTGTCGCGACTTGTTCAAATCTCGCGCCCTGAAGGCGTCTAATCCGGGCTTCCGCATCCGCCCCAACTTGATCAGCTGGTCAACTCGCCTGGTGTTGATCGCACTCCAAGTGCTGTTCGCCCTGCGCGGTGTGAAGCGGATGGTGTAACTGGAATCATCCAATGCTTTTCGCACTCCATCGATCCATCCGAAACAGAGAGCTTCGTCAAGAGCCTCGGGATACGTGATTCCACCTTTGCCGGACTGCTTCCGGTAGAATCCAACCCACAGCTCACCTACTTCGATGTGGTGCTTCTCAAGCCAGCTTCGAAAGCCGGATTGTGTGGGGAAGAATAGCAGCTTCATCGGTGACGGGCGTTAGCGGTGCTGCTGTGCGGCTGCGCGCTCGTCTGGCGTCATCTGTTGCCAGATCAAATCGCGGTTCTGCAATGCCCAATGACTGCTGGGATCGGCCGCAAGGGCGGAGGTCAGCCAGCGATAGGCTTCCACGCGATTGCGCTGTACGCATATCCCGCTGCTGTACATCGCAGCCAGCCGGTTGCGCGCCCGAGCATTTTCCTTATCCGCGGCCGTTTTC
>CAZDYZ010000531.1:0-3901 GCA_964509525.1 uncultured Acidobacteriaceae bacterium | reverse complement strand
ACATCTATCTGTGCACCAATGCGCTGCTGCTGAAGGAAAAAATCCACCTATTCGCGCCGAGCAAGTATTTGACTTTCTCCGTTCATATGGATGGCCAGCGCGAGCAGCATGACTTTTCTGTCTGTCGAGAAGGCGGTTACGACATCGCGCTCGAGGGTATGAAGGAAGCGTTAAGACGCGGCTTCCGGGTGACCACCAACACCACGCTGTTCGATGGCGCCGACCCCAACAGCGTGCGAGCCTTCTTCGACGAGATGATGGATCTTGGCGTCGAGGGAATGATGCTGTCGCCAGGCTACTCTTACGATAAGGCGCCCGACCAGAAGCATTTTCTTGGCCGTGCCCGCACGCGGCGTTTGTTCCGGGCCATCCTGGCCAACCGCAAAGCGAAATGGGTGTTCAATCAGTCGCCCCTGTTTCTCGAATTCCTCATGGGCAAGCGTGATTACCCATGCACAGCATGGGGTATGCCGACCTTCAATCTGTTCGGCTGGCAGAAGCCGTGCTACCTGTTGCAGGACGGCTACGCCGACACCTTCGAAGAGCTGATGCACCAGACCGAATGGGAGAAATACGGCACCGAATCGGGCAATGCGAAGTGCGCCAACTGCATGGTCCACAGTGGGTATGAAGCTTCGGCGGTGAACGACACGTTTGGCTCGTTACGGGGCTTACTGGCAACTGTGCGAGGTACGTTTGCCACCAAATATAAGGATGAGGCAGCACTCGCCATGCTGAAGGAGCCTGTTCATCCGGTGCATGCCTTTAATCCGCTGGTGCAGATCGACAACGGCACCGGCAAACTTGAGGAGACGCACGCGTGAGTGAACCCCAGCGTAATCTCACCGTGGATCCGCTGGAAGTTGTCTCCGGCCGAAACCACGAGCAGATCGAAGGCTGGATCCCGGATCTCGCGACCGAAGCTGAACTGCGCGATGCACTGGAGAAGGCCTTTGACTACCGCGGTGACGTCACCCTTACCCGCAAAGATGGATCCTGTGTGGAAGGTTACGTGTTCGACCGGCGCACAGGGCCGACTCTCGACACTTCAGTCGTGCGTTTAATGCCCCGGGATTCCAGCCAAAAGATTTCCATCCCGTATTCGGACATCTCTGCACTGGCCTTTACCGGGCGCGATACCGCTGCCGGCAAGAGCTGGGAGGCCTGGGTCCGGAAGTATTGGCGAAGGAAAGCTGCCGGCGAAAAAAGTATCGCCCTCGAGCCGGAGAATCTGGAATAGCCTAGCACTACTACCGTACTTGAGACCGACTTGGCGGTACTTCAGGCCCAGTGCGGTTAAGTGCTAGCCTTCAGCTTCTTTAGCATACTCCGCCTTGGTAAAAAAAGAGGTGCGCAACACCTTCTGGTTTGTGGGGTTTACAAGGATGTCAGTCAAAGTGCTTAACCAGGTTCTGCGACTGACCTAGCCTCATGACAAAACGATAAGAAGTTGAGGTCAGAGGCAAGAGAGGGAGCGTAGATGAAAGCACAGTGGCGGTTTGGATGGTTGTTCCTAACGCTGTTATGGGTGTTAATTTCGACCGGAGCCATCCTGGCGCAGGATCAGGATAATTCTCCCACGCCACAACAATACCCCAGCCCCGGGGGCAATCCTGCTCCGCCACAACAGTACCCCAACCCTGGGGGCAATCCTGCGCCGCCACAACAATACCCCAACCCTGGGGGAAATCCTCCCAATCAGACCATGCAAGACCCTTCAGGACGCGTGGCACGTTTGCAGTACACGTCAGGAGAGGTTTCGATGCAACCCGGAGGTGTGAACGACTGGGTGGCAGCCGACCTCAATCGGCCGCTCACGACCTCGGACCGGGTCTGGACGGACCAGAATTCGCGTGCTGAACTCAATGTAGGTGACGGTTTCATTCGCATGAATTCGGAAACCAGCCTGACGCTGACCAACATTAGCAACAGCACAGTCCAGCTCGAACTCGATCAGGGGGTTCTGGAGATCACCGTTCGTCACCTTGCAGGCGGGGAGATTTACGAGGTCGATACTCCGAACTTCGCGTTTACGATTATGAAGGCCGGCTTTTACCGCTTTGATGTTCTTCCCAAGGAAGATCAGAGCTGGGTGACCGTGCGCAGTGGATACGGTGAAGCCACGGGTAAAGGGGCTGCAGTACGCGTCAACTCGGGTCTCCAGGTCCGATTTAGCGGAGCCAACTCGCTGCAGCACACCTCCTACAGTGCGCCTGCCCGTGACGGCTTTGAAGACTGGGCGCAAGTGCGCGACAAAAGACTTGAAAATTCTGTATCTGCGCGCTATGTCTCACCGGGTGTGATCGGCTACCAAGACCTGGACGCTTATGGAACCTGGCAGGTTGTTGCCCCCTACGGTGCGATCTGGGTTCCGACTTCTGTGCCGGTGGGCTGGGCGCCATATCGCTATGGAAGCTGGGTATGGATCGCCCCCTGGGGGTGGACTTGGGTGGATAGCGCTCCCTGGGGTTTTGCTCCCTTCCACTATGGCCGCTGGGTCTATTGGAGCGGAAGTTGGGCTTGGGCTCCCGGCCCACTGGGCTACTGGAACCCATACTACGCTCCGGCACTGGTCGGTTGGATCGGCGGACCCGGCTTTGGTATTGGGTTTGGGTTTGGTGGAGCAGGCTGGGGCTTTGGCATTGGCATTAATTTCGGGTGGTTCCCGCTTGGTTGGGGTGCGCCCTACTATCCGCGCTATTGCGGATGGGGTTATCACGGCTGGTACCCCGGCGGAGGTTGGGTCACTCCTGCTTACCTGCGTAATGTCAACATTACGAATACGCACATCACTAACGTCACCAATATTACGAACAACTATTACCACAGCAATTTTGCCGGCACGGAGGCAAACCGCAACATGCCGGGTGCCGTAACGGCGGCTCCCCGGTCAGCGTTCAGTTCGAGCGCAGCGATTAACAAGGTCGGAATAGCCGTGCCCAAGGCGAACCAGGGCAGTGGTCAGTTGATGCACAACATCAGTGCGACCCCGACCCGGCAATCTGTTCTTGGAGGCAGTGCAGCCGCGCGCACGGTTCCTCCCGCTTCGGCGACTAACCGTAGCGTCGTGACCCATGCCACTCCTCCAACCGGCCCAGCTCGCTTCGACGGCAATCAATCGGCAATGGCGAGAACGAACAGTCCGGCGGCGAGCAATATGAACACGGCGCACGGACCCAGTACGACGCCAGGCGCAAACCAAGGATACGGGGCGCACACCGTCCCACATCCGCCGTCTGCGGGCGGAGCGGCGAATACTGAGGTTGCGCGGTCCAATGTGCCATCGAATCCTTCTGGACACTTCGTACCTCGGCCACCTGCAAGCAATGACAGCTTCGCGCGCAGCAACAACAGCGTGAACGGCCGCGGGACCTATAATGGCGGTTCGCAAGGTGCTGCCGCGGCGACCGGGCCACATACCTCGCAGGTGCCCCGGCCGCCTGCTAACTATACGTACCACGCGCCAAACGGAGGATCGCTGCAGTCGGCTCCGTCACATCAGTCAGCTCCTTCCCAACATGCTGCTCCGCAAGGCAACTCGCACAACAGCGGGAACGCGCCCTCCCGGGCCTACGAGTCGGCTCCACGGCCGCCGGCGGCCTACACCTATCATGCAGCGCCCGCCTACTCCGGCTCCTCGTCATACGCTGCGGGCCGGATGGGTACCAGTTCCTACGCCGGAAGCGGCCGAAGTTATTATTCGGCCGGCCCATCTTACCCCTCCAGCCGCAGCTACGGGTCAAGTCCAGCGTACATGGCTCGTAGCTATGGTTCCCAAGGTTCGTATTCGGCGCCGCGCTCCTTCGGCGGTTCGAGCGGCGGCTATCACTCATCGGGGGGTGGTGGGTACCACGCCAGCGGTGGGCACTTCAGCGGTGGGCACTCTGGCGGCGGACACTCC
>CAZDYZ010000530.1:0-3550 GCA_964509525.1 uncultured Acidobacteriaceae bacterium | reverse complement strand
CGAATCGCCGCGGAAATATCAGGAACAGATTTCTTGTAGCCTCGACGCAGCACCCATACAAACTCACAGACAACCGGAACCGGCACAGCAACCAGCTCGGCCTGCTGTAAGACCTTCGCCGCCTGCCGGGCTTGATGTGCGTCGTCTTGCACAGCAGCCCTGACCAGCACGTTGGTGTCGGCGGTGATTTTCATTTTGCCTTGGCCCATCCCCGGCTCGCGATCTGGTTCATTTCATCCACGGTAAGTTTCGTCACTCCCTTCTGTGACAGGCAGCCAATAAAGTCGCCAATCCTGCCATCCTGTGCCGCGGCCCTTACAACGATGCGGCCATCAGGCAGCCTGTCGGCTTCAACTCTCTCTCCCGGACTGACGCCAAGGTGCTTGAGCAGGTCCCGTTTCAGTGTGACCTGGCCTTTTGCGGTAATCGTGAGCATGGTCATGAAATCGTCGCCTCCCCTTGGCAAGAACATGTCATTGTAAGGTACGACTGCCTTACTGTCCGGCGTGGAGCCGCCGACCATTGAACCTCCCAAACCAGTCACACCAGTTAGCACCGTGGCCATCTGACGAAATGCTGTCGGGCATTTGTTGACTTCTTTCTTTCCGCTCGCAGGTCCTTCCCCTGCGAGGAGTGGCAACCCGGTGTGTATCACTTCGGAGATCAGTCCAAGACCTGCAAAAACAATGACGACGACATCGCTCGCGGCCACAAAGCAAGCACTGTAGAAACTTCTTTCTGGCGGACTTTTCAGTCTCACTCCGCTCTAGTTAGTAGATCAGAAGGTTAAGAGGGGATCACAGAACTCGGACTAAGGTGAAAGTTTGATTAGATCCCGTGCTCAGGTCCTGAAACTGAGGAGTGAGTATGCCTGTTCTGAATCCGGCGGTTGCTCTGGCAGTCCAAACACCCAGTCTCGGCGAACCCAACATGCTTCAAGCTCGCGTGCACTTTGGACCCTACGAACTCGACCCGAAGGCAGGAGAGCTGCGTAGCGGAGAACTCAGGACCATCCTCCAAGACCAGCCGCACAGTATTCTGCTCATGCTGATCGAGCATGCAGGCGAGATCGTCACTCGCGATGAGATCCAGCGGCGGCTTTGGCCGGACGTTGTCGTTGATTTCGAGCACAGTATCAATCAAGCAATTCGTAAGCTACGCTCGGTGCTGAATGATTCGGCCGACGATCCGAAGTACATCGAGACCGTCGGCCGTCGCGGGTACCGTCTTCGGGTTCCGGTAGAAGTCGTGGAGGAGCCGCTCGAACCCATCGGCATGGGCGGCAATCATGTGTTTGACCATCGCCTGCAACGGCTGGCTACAGGGGAACCAACTGCAGATGGTTTGGAAGAGCTGCAAACAATAGCCGCCGCGCTGTTAAGACTTTTGCAGAAAACTAGCGGATCTCGACTCACCCGCATTGAATAGACGGCGCAGCAGATGCTCCTCAACAGGCGAACGGCTCGGCTTTGAACATAGCCACAATACGATTGAGACTAGTGCAAAAAGACATTCTTATCCGACTTATCGAAAATGGGTTTTATCCTAATGCGTATGCGACGAAGTCCTTCAGCGCATACTCGCCGTCAACGGTTGGTCGCCAATTCGGATCATGCCACAACAGCGAGCTTTGGTCTGCAAACATCAGCCCCAACAGGACCTCGGCAACGATTCGACCACCTACAGGACCAAGTCTGGGCGTGTCAATGATGATAGGCTTCGCCTTGCCCTCCTTCTTTTTTGTGACATTCCTCCTTGTGACATTCTCTTCTACAGGTATTTTCACGTTCTCCTCGTAATGCATGGCTTCGGCAAGGATATAG
Organism: uncultured Acidobacteriaceae bacterium; assembly: GCA_964509525.1. Lineage (GTDB taxonomy): Bacteria > Acidobacteriota > Terriglobia > Terriglobales > Acidobacteriaceae > Bog-257. Next base: position 1,727 of record CAZDYZ010000530.1, on the reverse strand, counting down.
GTCCACAGTGGACAATGATCCGCGAAAACCCTGCTTACCTGCCTGATCGGAATCGGCTTTTCATTTGCGGCCGGCTTATCCACCGCCTTGCCGATCAATATCTCGTCATCGGCAAGGGGCTTAATTTCCATTTCCCTAGCCACCTGCTGGCCGGTCGGCACTTCCAGCGCCCAACCCCGCAGCAGGTTGCGCTCGGCCAACGAAGCAGGAGCATCCGAAACCACTGACGGGGGAAGCATAGAAAGAGGATTCACCAGCGAGGTGTCGATCCTGTAGGCAAACTGCAGGCGGCGCTGATTGTCCTCAGGTGTTCCGTCATACGGCCGGGTATCAATATCAATGAAGCGACCCCAATCGATACCGAAAGTCGGCTTCACCGCCTGAAACCCCGTTAGTCCTTCAGGGAAGCCTGTAACCGGGAAGATGGGCCTCAGATTGGCATCATTGAGCCGGTAACCAGGGCGAATCATGGAGTGGCCCAAGCGATAGGCTGCCACCGAGAACTCCACTGGCATGTACGGCTTGTCGTCCCTCGGGTGAAAGAACCTTAGTTTGTCGCGAACATAACGACCGTGCGACTTCAATCCGGCCAACACCTTGGAGTGAATGATTCGCGGTAGGAAATCGTGCAGCACGACATACTGGTAGTGAAACCTCACCAGTTGCTGGACTTCCTCAAATTCCAGGTGAGGATTCTCAGTTGCGGTGCGATTGTGGAAGCGCAGGAAAAGTCCCTGGAGTTGCGATACGATGGCGTTCTCATCGTTGCGGGGATCTCCGATGAGAGCGCGCGCAGGATCAGCATTGTTACGTGGTACGTCCTTGGCGCCAGCATTACCGCCGTAGATCGGCGCACCTAGCAGAAATTGGTTCGCCCGCGATGGACTTGGCCCTTGCGTGTACAGGTACGGCTGGTCATTCGGTCCGCGGCCATAGATGTTGTCCAGGTCGAGCGCTGGAGTACGAAAGTCAGTTAGCCCATCAGGATCCTTTTGCTTTTGCAGGCTGCTGGTGGGATCGAAGGTAATGTCGTGGTCAACAAACTGACCAAAGTAGGTGTACAGCGCTGGAATGCCGCTTTCCTCTTCGTCTTTACCGTCCTTGGGCGGGTCGAAAGTCGCCGACATGGCATCGCCCAATTTCTTGAGGTTTCGCTTAACTTCTTCCGTGGTTGAACCAAACGTCCCCCTCTTCAAAGTCAACTTGTGAAATAGTCGGCCAAACCTTCCTGGTGGGTCAGCGGAAAGAGCGGCAAGGCTCAACCCGCGTGTTCGTGAATCGCCGTGCCTTCCTGTTGAATGGTCAGGCGAGGCGACCGCTGCTGTTGCGTGGGCTCCCCTCATAGGTTTTCTCCTCCTCAAGAATTCCGTCTTCGGCCAAGGTGTGATCGCCGATTCGCCGCTCGCGAGCGTACTTGTGCCCATAAGGCCCCGACCAAGATGCATTGCCTCAACCAGTCACGCAATGACGCTGACTCCGCAACAAGCGGCTGGTTCCCTCGTCGTTCCATGCAAATACTGGAAACAAAGGGCGAGAATGGATGAATCTTTGCAACTTGTTCCCTGCAAGTGAGTTACTTGCAAAATTCAGATCGATGCGACAGACGGTTAGCTTGAAAGCGCGGTGGAGCCTGGGTGGGGACAAGCTACCGCTCTTTGAGCGCCCCACCCCTCGATTGCTCGGAACACCAGCTCTTGTTTCCCCAGACTTCAGGTCTAGTGGCCGCT
>CAZDYZ010000529.1:0-7999 GCA_964509525.1 uncultured Acidobacteriaceae bacterium | reverse complement strand
GCCGCTCATCAGGCCCACGCTGGCTCCACCCACGGGAACTGTGGCCGTGATCGTCTGTGACGGGATGTTAAATTGCGCCACCGAGGCCTGACCCGGAGCAGGATCGCCGCATTCCCAGCCGCAGTTGAGCACATAAGCGGTGTTGCTGTCGGTGCTGAAGAAGGCATTCACCGGCCGGGAAAACCCGGGGATCTCCACCGCGGCAACCGTGCTGGCCATCAGATTGATAAGAAATACCGAATCGGAGTTGGGGGCGAATACCAGCAAATACTGCCCGTTGGGACTGAGCGCGGCACGGCTGGCGGAGGGAACCGGGTACGTGGCGGTGATGGCTTGACTGGTAATGTTGAAGACCTGTATCCCGCCGGCGCGGGCGCCCGTTATAGGGGCGGTCTGTACCGGAGCATATGCCATGGTGCCGTCCGGAGAAAGCAAGGCCATGTTCGCCGGGCCCGCCAGGGTTACGTTGGTGGTGACCATTTCGGTGCTGTTGTCAACAACATAGAGATCGTTGGTGGTCGGATCAAACACCAGAGTCTCGGTCCGGTCGGAACTCACCAGGGCCCAGGTAAGGGAGGCTCCTACACTGATCGTCACGGGCACACCGGGCACGATCTGCCCCAAAGAGTTTGTCGTCTCCGCCGTGTAGGGGGTCGTATCGTTCTGGGTATCCATGATCTGCAGCTCGCCCGAGAAAGTATTGGTCACAAAAGCACGATGACTGGTCTTGCTGGGCGGCGGCGGCGTGGAGCTTCCGCCACCACCACAATAGACAAGAATGACGATGAAGGTAAGGGAAAGGACAACGACTGCGACCCGCTTCAAACGTATACCCCGAAGGTTAGGATAACTTGAGATAAGCTGTTGGAAACCGTTGCATTATAACAGAGCCCAGCACAGTACCCTTGGTGCGAGTGATGGCCATTTCCCGCCATTTGCGATAAAGTTCAATCAAGCTCGGTATTTCCAGGGTAGAAAGCATCCATGCCAATAGAGCTCATTCCTCGGTTGCAGGCCGGCGCCGTGTTGTGCGACGGCGCCATGGGCACGCTTCTGTACTCCAAAGGTATCTTTATCAACCGCTGCTATGACGAACTAAATGTCTCGCAGCCTGATTTGATCCGCGACATTCATCAGGAATACCTCCACGCCGGCGCCGAGATCATTGAAACAAACACATTTGGCGCGAATTCGTTTCGCTTGTCGAAGCACGGATGTTTGGACAAGCTGGTGGATGTCAACCGCAAGGGGGCTCGCCTCGCCCGAGAAGCAGCCAAGACCTTTGATGCCCTGATTGCCGGCGCTGTTGGTCCTCTGGGCGTGCGCATTGAACCCCTGGGGAAAATCTCCCTCGCAGAAGCCCGCGATGCCTTTCGCGACCAGATCGCCGCCCTGAACGAAGAAGGCGTTGATCTGCTCATCCTGGAAACTTTCGGATACCTGGAAGAGTTGCATCAGGCTATTCTTGCCGCCCGTGAGGTGAACCCTAACTTGCCGGTCGTGGCGCAGGTTACGATCGATGAAGATGGTAATTGTCTGGATGGATCGGCTCCCGAGCACTACGGGCCGCAAATCGAGGCCTGGGGTGCCGACGTCGTGGGATGCAACTGTAGCGTAGGACCGGTGGCCATGCTGGACGCATTGGAACGGGTCCGGGCCGTCACCACTGCGCCCCTGTCTGCGCAGCCCAATGCCGGCATGCCGCGCTCGGTCGAAGGACGCAACATCTACCTCTGTTCGCCGGAGTACATGGCGGAATACGCGAGAAGATTTGTTGACATCGGTGTGCGTCTGGTGGGTGGTTGTTGCGGTACCACTCCGGATCACATCCACGTCATGAAGGCCTTCCTGCGTGCCGTACCCGGCCGCTCCAGCGGGCGCAAGCCCAGCGCTCCTCCCAAGGCCCAGCCGGTCGAGGTACCTCCCCTCAGGGAACGCTCGCAAATGGGTCGTAAGATTGCCGATGGCGAGTTCGTCACCATGGTGGAAATCGTTCCGCCCCGGGGCACCGATGCCACTCGGGAGATTGAAGGAGCGAGATTCCTGAAATCGGTTGGCGTGGATGGCGTCAACATTCCTGACAGTCCCCGGGCCTCAGCGCGCATGAGCAACCAGGCGCTTTGCCTGCTGGTTCAGCAGCAGGTCGGGACCGAGGCGATCTTGCACTATACCTGCCGTGATCGCAACGTATTGGGGATCCAGTCGGACTTGCTGGGCGCCAGTGCCGTTGGTATCCGCAACCTGATCTGTATCACTGGCGACCCGCCGAAGATGGGCGATTACCCCGATGCGACTGCGGTCTTCGACGTGGACGCCATCGGCCTTGTTAACATCGTTCACAACCTGAACCGCGGGCTCGATATTGGGGGGAACCCTATCGGCGCTTCGACAAAGTTCGTTATTGCGGTGGGCGCCAATCCCGGCAGCCCCAACATTGATGAAGAGATCCGGCGCTTCGAATACAAGGTTGAGGCGGGAGCTGAGTTGGCCGTTACTCAGCCGGTCTTCGATATTCGCTTGTTGGAAGAGTTCTTGCGCAGAATTGAGCACTGTCGGATACCGGTGGTGGCTGGGATCTGGCCGCTCACTAGCACCCGCAATGCCGAGTTTATGAAGAACGAGCTGCGAGTCTCCATCCCGGATGAGATCTTCGCGCGCATGGCGCGCGCAACCACGGCTGAAACCGCCCGGGCCGAGGGTGTGGCCATCGCACGCGACATGCTCGCTGCCGTCCGCCACATGGTGCAAGGGGCACAAATCAGCGCTCCGTTCGGTCGCTACTCCTCGGCAGTTGACGTTCTCGAAGCCCTGGGGACGGGCAAGGGCGCCGCGGGGTAAGCAGCCTTCGCGCGTGACCCCACCCGGGTACCATCCCTGAACCTGCCAGGAATTTTCCGTTCAGCTGGACAAATCTGCACTAGAATGATTGCAGGAAGTTGATCGTGCCCAGATTTGAAGAGAGCCTCGAGCGATTGGAAAAGATCGTTGCTGAACTGGAAAAGGGTGATGTTTCCCTCGATCGTGCACTGGAGCTCTTTGACGAAGGTATGAAGCTTTCCGGTTCCTGCCGAAAGGAACTGGAGGAAGCCGAAGGTAAGGTCGAAATTTTGCTGAAGCGCAATGGCAAGCTTCAGCCCGAGTCCTTCGAGTCCGCAACGCAATCGGGCGACGCAGCACGGTAGCGTCCGCCAAATGCTCAACAACGGAGTGTCCCGCACCGGAGCGGTGCGGAGTTGTTGAAACGTCTACCACACATCATCACTGGGCTGGTTTACGAGCCGCCCCCCTCAGCCGCTTCGAAAAGGGGTTTGCCATGCGACCTATCAATGCGGTCCTCGTTCACCACGATGCAGCTGCCGCCGAAGGACTGGCTGCATCCCTTCGTAATCAGTTTCGCAATCTGGTCGTGGCAAAGTCTGTGGAGGAGGCCCGCTCAGCCCTGATGCGATTGCATGCTCAGTTTGTGGTCGCGGATTTGGAACTTATCAGCTTGGCTGAACTGAAACAGTTGTGTTCCACGTTTCCTGCGGCAGCATTCGTGTGCATTCATCGTCTCGCGGATGACCGCATGTGGAGCGAAGCGCTGGCGATGGGTGCGGTGGATTGCTGCTACTCCAGCGATGTGCGCGGCATCCTGCTCGCTTCAGAGCGTTACGTCGTGTTAAGCCACAAGAGCAGCGCGGCGGCATAAGCAGCAGTCCGCGGTCAGCGCCCAGCCTGCCAGCGGCATCGCACGAGGGCTTGCAGTTGTCGGTTGGCGGCTCGCCTGGCGATCAGAAGGCGAGGGCTGTCGGCTGACCGCAGCGCGTATTGTTTATACTTCCCTCTTCATGCTCAAGGAGACACTGGAAGAAGGCCGCCGCCTCACCGACGCCGCACTGGAACGTCTGCTGCCGCCTGCTACCCAATTTCCGCCGTCGATACACGCCGCCATGCGGCACAGCGTCTTCGCCGGAGGCAAGCGTCTGCGACCCATTCTTTGCATGGAAGCGGCGCAGATGATCCAAGGCTGCGTTCCGCTCGGTGTCGAGGAGCTAGGCGCGGCGCTGGAGATGCTGCACACCTACTCGCTCATTCACGACGACCTGCCGGCACTGGACAACGACGACCTGCGGCGCGGGCGTCCCACCTGCCACAAGGCGTTCGGTGAAGCCACTGCCATCCTCGCGGGGGACGCGCTGCAAACCCGCGCCTACGAGGTGCTGGCGAAGCTGCACTGCTCGGCCGAGGCGCGCGTGGCTATCATCTCCGAGATCGCTTACGCCACTGGCAGCGTAGCCGGCATGATTGGCGGACAGGTGATGGACCTTGAGGCCGAACATCACCGTCCCGACGCCAAGACCCTGGAGTACATTCACCGCTCCAAAACCGGCGCATTGCTCACCGCCAGCGTCGTGACCGGTGGGCTCTATGCCGACGCCAGCCCGGCGCAAATTCAAGGGCTGCGTGGCTTCGGGCAAAACATTGGTCTGGCATTTCAGATCGTGGACGACGTGCTCGACGTCACCCAGAGCTCGGAGCAACTGGGCAAGACCGCCGGCAAAGACAGCGCGCATGACAAGGCGACTTATCCTGCCCTGTTCGGCATCGAGGCATCGCTGAAGAAAGCCGACGAACTGGTCTCTGCCGCTTGCGTTGCGCTGGATCAATTTGCTGATCGCGGCCAGAGTCTGCGCGAGATCGCGCGCTTCCTGGTGGAGAGGAAGAACTGACCCGCATGGATGCTACGTACTGGTCGGCGCTATCCTGATCGGTTCGCTGAGGAACGTCATGATCAACATGGCTGAGGTCGGTGCTTTCCCTACCCTCGATGCGTCGAGCCGGTTCAATGTTCGGTTCGGTGTTTATCTTCCCGGACTGCGGGCTTCTGACGGCTTTGCAGTGATCGTCCGCGTGATTCACAGCCAAGACCGCTTCGTTCCCGGTATTGCTCCGTGTGACTTTCTGCTGCAATGGCAGCAGGGCTCAGCGCTGGACCTGTGGAATGCGTCTATCTCCATCGATCCAGTGGCCGGCACGAACTTTGGCAACGAGGGAACCTATCTTTATCGCTATCAGCTGCAGTGGGCCCCAGCCGGACAGGCAACCAAGAACGTAGTGACCAAGTGGTTTGTCGATCCCTTCGCCCGTGCTACCGACATAGGTGAGCTCTGCGCTTTCACCCTCACCAGAGTTGCGACCAGCTTTACTTGGACCGATGATGGATACAAGACTCCTGAGCTAGACGATCTCATTGTCTATGAGCTGCATATCGCGCAATTCAACGACACCTTCGACGGCGTGATCAACCAACTGGACTACCTTCAGAGCCTCGGCGTGAATTGCCTCGAGCTGATGCCTGTGATGAGCCATAAGCTTGATTTCGACTGGGGCTACGGCCCGCTACAGTATTTTTCTCCCAGTGCACATTTTGGGGGCGGCGATGGCCTGAAGCGCCTGGTCGATATCTGTCATGGGCGGGGCGTTGCCGTCATCCTTGACGTCGTGTACCAACATGTCGATCCGAGTTTTCCCTACAACCTGGTCTACGACGATGTCGCGCAGACCGGCGGAGCACCCGCCGTCGCCAGCCCCATGATTGGCGCCTTGGGTCCTTTTGGACCGCAGTGCGACTTCTCCCAGACCTTTACCCAGGATTACTTCCAGGCGTCGAACCAGTTATGGCTTATCGAGTATCACGTGGATGGCTTCCGCTACGACGAGGTAACGGATTACTACTTCTCTCCCACCGACACAGCGTATGCGAAACTCGCCTACGACACATACAAGTTCTCGCTAGGCATTGATCGCTTCCGCCGGGCGGGTAGCGGCTACAGCCGCATCATTCAATGTGCCGAAGCGCTGTCTCGCGCCCGCGATGTACTGACGAACACCTACAGCAATGCCGCGTGGCAGGACGATCTGCTGAACAAGTCGGAAGACATGATCCAGAGCAGCTCGGCCGACCAGGACTTCGCGCACTTGCTGGATCTCAACTGGTCAGGATATCCGCAAACCAAGACAGTTGTGGATGATCAGGGAAATCCGGTTGAGATGCCCGTCGCTCCGTTTCAGTACCTGGAATCGCACGACCACAGCCAGTTGATCGTATTTACAGGAACCGACAGTCCGGAACCCTTTGCCTCAGGAAATCGCGACAACTTTTACCGGCTGCAACCCTTCGCCATCGCACTCTACACCGCCCAGGGGATTCCCATGCTATGGGAGGGACAGGAGTTCGCGGATAACTATCAACTGCCGGGAGCCGGGGACGCTCGCATCGGACTCCGTCGAGACACGCACTGGGAATATTTCTATGACGATCCCGGATCGGCACTCATCCGGCTATGCCGCCGGCTGGGAATGCTGCGTAGGAGCTACCGTGCCTTGCGGAGCCGCGATTCGTACTTCTACTACCAGCAGTCCCTGCAGGGGACCTCGCTTCTCGCCTACCATCGCCACGCAGCCGCGGAGGCCGGCCAGGGGGAAGAATTCCACATGGTGTTGCTCAACTTCGGAGACAACCCGGGCAGCATCGCCGTGCCCTTTCCCAAAGCCGGTACCTATCGCGAGATGCTCGATGACGACGTTCGCCCCTCGAGCTTCGATTTAACCGTAGCCTCAGATGGCGACATGCACACAATCATCGTGCCATCACACTACGGCTTTGTCTTCGTAAAGACTTCCTGAACTCTTTGCGATGAGGTTGCGCCAGCAACTTCGCGGTGATGGTTGGCGTACACCACCTCTATGCTGACATCGGGGACATTGCCGGAAATCACGGTTTCTGCACAGCATCAGCGCCCGCCTTGGCGCATTGAGAGTCATGCTCGCTGAGATCTCCCGAGAGGCCGATAGCGCCAATGATCTTGCCGTCCATGATCAGGGGAACACCTCCCTCAACCGGAACCGCTCCCTCCAAGGCGAGCACCCGGAGACCGACTCCGCCACCGGCCAAAGCGTCCTGAAAGGCCTTGGTGGGGCGTTTGTACAGGGCGGCTGAGCGAGCTTTGTTGACCGACACCTTGGCACTTCCCAGCTGGGTGTTGTCCATTTTTTCGTAATAGACGAGATTGCCACTGGGATCGACGACCGCGACCGCCATGTTCCAGTTATTCTTGCGCGCTTCGGCCAGGGCTGCCGCGGCCGCTTTCTTGGCCGTCTCCACATCGACAGGCGAACCAAAAGGCGTGAGATAAAAGTTGGCCGGCGCCTGCTGCGCCATCGCGGCGGTAACGCCCCACACAAAGAGGACAAGCAGAGACCTCACAACCGAGTGTGTTGACATTGGGACCTCCTCCCTTGAACTCCTGCTACGACTTTCGAGAATGAAGAAATACGGGAACGGACTGTAAGGGGTCAGACTCCGGTTGTCAAGAAACGAAACACGAGGCTAGATAGCCTTCAGGGGCATGTCACCGGACTGTCCAATGCAGCCTGGGGGGCGCCGCTCCACCTCTGTACGCCAGGTAAGCCGCGTCGGCTTCTAGATTCGCTGTAAGTCAGTCACCGTACGCTCACTGGCCACGTTGCCGGTGTTCACTGTAGTCTTTGGCTCCACCAGCATGACGTGCGTTTCTACCTCGGCTGTGGGAAGGTGCTCGATACCTCGCGGGATGATGATGAACTCTCCGGGGTTGACTCGGTATTCGCTTTCGCTGCCGTTCTCACGGACTCGCATCGCAAGGGCCCCCTTCACTACCAAGAACAGCTCATCCTCGTTGTCATGGTGGTGCCACACGAAGTCACCTTGCAGTTTGACCAGTTTTATGTAGCTATCGTTCACCTCCCCGACGATCTTCGGGCTATAGTGCTCAGTGAACAGCGACAACTTCTCTGCGAGATTGACCTTATCCACAAGAGCCTCCTCGAAACCGCGCCCCTCCTATCAGATTATCTACGATGCCGGGCGGCGCGCATTGTGTAGCTTGAGCGCTTCTGAATCGTAAAGGAAGCCTCCCCTCAATGTGCTCAGGGTGCTTTCGACCCGGGCGTCATCGCAACCTGGGCCGCGATGACA
>CAZDYZ010000528.1:0-2235 GCA_964509525.1 uncultured Acidobacteriaceae bacterium | reverse complement strand
ATCGACCCCAATCAAATGACCCGGTGCGCCGAGACGTCTTGCGATTTCGTAGCTGTGCCCGCCAAGGCCCACCGTGGCGTCGATATAGGTCCCGCCACGCCGGACGGCTAAAAAGTCGATCGCTTCTTTTAAAAGAACCGGAACATGGCCAACCTCTTCTTTCCTGCCATGCCCACCCCGCTCGGGGGTGTCTGCCAAACCCTTGCCCACTAGATGCCCAGCTCGTCGAGCGTCTTCTCATCCTCAGGCGTAAACTTGTCTTCCGCGATCTGCTTGCGGTACGCCTCCAGATTCCGAACTTCGAGGAAAGTCTGGAAACCCACGACCGCGACTTCACCCTTCAGCTGCGCCTCATCCCGCAACAACTGCGGAAGCAACAACCGGCCTTGGCCGTCCATCTCGACCTGCTGACCCCAATAGCCCGTCGTGCTGAGAAACTTCTTCTTCGTAGGATTGAAAGTCGGAAGCCCCGCCAGCTTCTGCTCGATCCGCTCCCATTCCTCGAAGGGATATACTTGTGCAACCTTTCCATCCAAACTTGTGATGTAAAATTGCTGGCCGTACTTCTCGTCGATCACGCGCTTGAATTCCGCGGGGACTTTGAGTCGTCCCTTGTCGTCCACGCGGGTTGGGTGATTGCCGCGAAACATGCATTCTGCCCTTTATCGGGGCGCCGTACTTTTTAGCAGCAACAACTGCCACAGCAACGAGGGAGGTAAAAGCGGTGAAAAGGCCGTTCACTTCCGGTTCATTCGGGCTGTTTTTGGGGGAGTCAGCCGCAAATTTCAATGGCGCCTCTCGGTTCACCACACCTGCCCACCGCCATAACCGCCTTGACCACTTTCTACCACTTTTGTCCACATCCTACGCCTAAACGGTTTATTGTCAATAGGAATTTTTGAGGCCTATATAAGGAGAGCCGACCGCTTGGGAGAACCACGAGAAATTGTGGCTAACTGATCAGATGACCACTAGGGCTGGGGTTTATTGCTTTTGTTCGCGGGAACAGAGCTCTGCCAAAGTCAACAGCCTTATTCCCGCATTCATCATGCTCTTTTAAGTGCCTACGGAGGCACTTGGATCAAGAGATATTTAGCTGTGTTCTCCATTTACATTGACGATAGTGGCAGTTCTCCAGATAACCGATTTGCAATCGCGGCAGGAATTGTGTTCCCGGCGAAGCGCATTGTGGCTTTTGAACGGGAGTGGTCTGCTTTTCTGAAAAAGGAACGAGTGCCGGAGATTCACGCTTCGGAGTGCGCCGCTGCGAATCCGCGTTCTTATCCGGGCTGGAATGAATCTCGTATTGCCCGTGTATTGTTACAGGCTCAGCAAATCGTCCTCAAGTATTCGGTCAAAGGATTATCAATTGGCGTTCACAAGCAAGACTACGACGAAGTAGTTCCTAAAGATATGCTGTCGAACGTAGGAAATCACTATATATGGGCTTTGTCCAGCGTTCTCGGCTTGAGCTACGACTGGGCCTCTAAGCGGTCGGCACCGATGGAATACGTTCTCGACACTCCTTCCAAGCAGGAGAAACGGGACATTGAAGAAGCGATTGACTATTCTGACGCGCTCTACCCCGGCCACTTCGTCGGACACTACTCGTTTCGTTCGCGCAAAGAAGTACCAGGGCTTCAAGCAGCAGACCTCTTTGCGTGGACTGGCTATCAGGTCGCTTGTAACACTCGGTTTGGTAATCGAATAAGACCACCTGCTGAGAAGTTGTGGATTGCCTTTGAATCCCGGAATAACGGCAAATGGGCCACAATCCAATCACTCAACCGCAAGGGCTTGGAGATGTGGGTACAGAAGGCGTACCAAAGTCCGGAAGACTTGCGCCTGCGGGAGTATAAGCAAAAGCGGAAGGAAGCGCGGATTCCACAACCCAAGAAGAAGATATAGTCAGTCAACTATATTACTGCCAGAACTCTGCTTGACTTCCCTTCGCCACCGAAAACAGCTGTTGAAATCTCACCTGGAGCCTCACGATCATTGACACACTGCCCGTCGCAGCACATCCGGCGAGATATTGCTTCCACTCACGAGCGCAACAACAGTCCTTCCCTCCTCTACTGACTGCATCAGTGTGGCGGTCGCAGCGGCCCCGGCGGGCTCAGCAACGATGTGCTCCTCGAACAGGAGATGCCGGATCGCAGCTAGCATTTGCTCTTCGCTCACTAGACGTACGTCATCGACAAGCCTGCAAATCTCCCGGACATTTTCTGAATC
>CAZDYZ010000527.1:0-7967 GCA_964509525.1 uncultured Acidobacteriaceae bacterium | reverse complement strand
CCGGACGGCAGGTTCATTGTTATGGGCGCCGACGAGGAACCGCTTTCGGTCTCGTTGGTCGAGTTGCTCTTCAAGCGCATCAAAATCATCGGCAGCCAGCAAAATGGCCCCGAATTTCTCTACGAAGCACTGGATTACGTAGCCCAAGGAAAAGTCAAATCGATAATTGAAACCTACCCGTTGGCCGAAGCTGCGAAGGCCTACGAGCGTGTTGCGGAGGGCAAGACCCGCTTCCGCGCCGTCCTCACAATGTGATCGCCGACCCGAGCAGCCGAATTTAGAAATGACAAAAGGAGTAGAGGGTGGCCAGCAAACCCGAGGCAAAGAACAAGGAACTCGTCCTCAAGGCTTTTGACACACTCTTCAACAAGCGCGACTACGCCGCGGCTGAGAAGTTTTGGTCTCCCAGCTACATTCAGCACAGCGCGCACATCGCACCCGGGCGCGAAGGCCTATTCAACCTCATCAAGAACACCCCGCCCACGCTGAGGTATGAACACGGAGCGGTCGTCGCTGACGGGGATTTTGTAATCCTGCATGGCCGATTTTCTGGCATGGGCCTGCCCGCGAACTGGATCGCAGCGGATATCCTTCGCATCGAAGATGGAGTTTTGGCCGAACACTGGGATGTGATTCAGGATGAAGCCTCGCGGTCATCGTCTAAGAGCGGCCTTCCTATGTTTGGAGACAAGTTTCCAGAGTGATTTCTGCATTTCGCTCGCGAACATTCCAGGGCAACGGTCTACTTCCAGAATCCTATTAGCCAGTGAAAAGTTGCCAACAAACCACACCTTGTCCGTGTGCTAAGGACGGCAGAACCCGATGTGGCGAACCGCTTGCTCTGTTGTTACCCAGTCTCCGTGCCCCGTGTTAAGCATGAAGACCGAAGTGCCTTTCGACAACTCAACCTAGCCAACTACAGCTCCTTCCGAAGAAGAAAGCCTCAGAAAACGTGATAGCTTCGGTGCACTTGCCCGGCTGTCCGGACGCAACACAGCTGGTGTACGATGGATTCCAATATTTGTTTGCCGGGCGTAAACGACACGATATCCCAGAAACCGTAGGAGTTTGACATGTCCGGATCTCCCGTCCCCGTGCCGCCTCCAGCCTCGACGCCCAAAGCTGCGCCGCCCGCAGAAGTACCGGGTGAAGACCGGCAAACCGAAGGGAGAGGTGTCCCTAAGTGGCAAAAGTACGGAACTCCCATTTTGGTGCTGCTGCTCGCAATAGCGATTGTCGTTACGATCACTCGTAACTGGAATTCGTGGGAGGGCGGCAAGGTCGAGCAGGTCACCGATGACGCCTACGTGCGCGGCGACCTCACGCCACTGAGTACCAAGGTTGCCGGCATCGTCCGAGATGTCCGGGTCTCCGATTACCAGCCGGTGCATAAGGGAGATCTATTAGTTGAGCTGCAGGACGACGATTATCAGGCGCAGGTTGCTCAGGCCACCGCGGCGGTGGATGCTGCCAAGGCCGCGATTGAGAATAACCGGCGCCAGCGTGAACTTCAGGACGCACGCATTCAGAGGGCGTTGGCGGGAATTGACGAGGCCAAGGCGCACATCGCGGCAGTGCAGCAAGGCAAGGTAGCGGCAGAAGCTGACCTGGTACGCGCCCGCTCCGAACGCAAGCGCCAGGAGGGCCTGTATCAGACTCATTCGACAACTCAGCAGAAGGTTGAAGTGGCAGTCGACGACGAGGAGCGTGCTGCTGCCCAGTTAGCCAGTCGCGATGCCGATCTGGTCCAAGCCAGGGCGATGCTGCGCAGCAATGAGTCAGCGGTCGAAGCTGAGCGGCGTTCGAAGTCGGTCTTAGAGTCCCAGGATGTACAACTCGTAGCCGACCTGCACGCCAAGGAGGCGAACCTCGTGGTAGCGCAAGTAAACCTGGGATACACCAAGATCTACGCGCCTGGTGACGGTACAGTGGGCGAACGACAGGTGCGCCCCGGACAATTTGTCTCTCCGGGGACGCAGGTGATCTCCTTCGTTGATGTCACCAGGTGGGTACAGGCGAATTACCGCGAAACCCAACTGACGAATGTCAAGGTAGGTGATCACGCGGAGATCCGTGTCGATCAATACCCCGGCGAAGTTTTCCATGGCAAGGTGGTCGAGATTGCTCCTGCCAGCGGCTCGCAATTTGCACTGTTGCCGCCGGACAATGCCACCGGGAATTTCACCAAGGTTGTCCAGAGAATTCCGGTCAAGATCACACTCGACGACCCGAGCCAGGCCAGCAAGTTGCGCCCGGGCCTCTCAGTTGCCGCAACCGTTCGTACCAAACAGTAGGCAGGCAGATCGTGGCTTCCCACACACTTACAGCCGGCCGCCCAACGCCAGCACAGATTGCGCATGCGACGGCTGCGGCGATCCCCTTTGAAGTCTCGACCAGGCCTCTGCTCGGGATTCTCGGGGTAGTCACGGGTGCGGGGCTCGTCACCCTTACCGGGCGCATGCTTACGCTGGGGCTGGCGGACCTGAAAGGTCACGTCGGCATTAGCTTCGACGACGGTGCCTGGGTCGACAGTGCCTTTAATGCCGCCCTGATGTTCATTGGGCCTTTTACGGTGTACCTCGGAGGCCTGTTGGGCCCACGCCGCATCCTTCTGTTTGCGGCGGGAGTCTTCACTGTTACGTGCGCTTTCCTGCCGCTGATACACAGCTACAGCTTGCTGGTCGCGGCGTTGATACTGGCCGGGCTCACCTCAGGGACGTTTTATCCTCTCACCCTCACTTTTGCCCTGCGTAACATTCCGCTTCGGTTTCTTCCGTTCACGATTGCCTTCTACGCGACGTTTGTGGACGGGGCCGTCAATATTGCGCCCTCGCTGTATGGCTGGTACGGGGACCATCTTTCCTGGCACTGGATGTTCTGGGGCTCTGCCGTCATCGCCCCACTGATGATGATCTGTATTTATTACGGAATACCCCCAGCGCCAGCCCAAAAGAAAAGCGGCCCTGCTCCCAGCTTCGCTGGCTTTTTGTATCTGAGTGCCGGATTGGCGATGTTGTTTGCCGCCGTACAGCAAGGACAGCGGCTCGACTGGTGGCGCTCTGGCGTATTTACCGGATTGTTTTTGGGCGGGCTGTTCTTCCTTGTATGCTCGCTTGTACGACGGTTGCTCGGCCCCAATCCACTGGTGGCCTTACCTTATCTCTGGCAATGGAACACGGTGTTGCTCGGCTGCCTGCTCTTCTGGTTTCGGTTTACTCTTACAGGAACCATCATCCTGATCCCACAGTCGCTGGCCATTCATGGCTTCGAAGCCGATCAAATTGGCCCCGCCGTGCTCTGGAGCGCTCTTCCCCTGTTGCCGGTGGCGTTTATCGCCGCCCTACTGCTGCTGCGGAATTTTGATCCCCGCCTGCTCTTCGCTGCCGGCCTGAGCTGCACAGCCATTTCAGCCATCTTGAGTGCCCACTATGACAGCAGCTGGGCGGCGGCGAACTTCTACCGCACGGAGCTGCTCACCGGTGTCGGACAGGCCTTTGCTTTCATTGGGCTGGTGGGATGTATTGTCCTGCAAGCGATGTTCACGGGCGCTATGGCAAAGCCAGGGTGGGTTCTGACCTTCTCTGCGTTCTTTCACGTCGTTCGGTTATTTGGAGGAACGGTAGGGGCCGTATATATGACGCACTTCCTTGCCGAGCGGGAGAAGCTGCACTCGAACCTTTTGGGCCTGCACGTAAGCCCGGGCATTTGGATTACAGATTGGAACATCCGGGCAATCACTGCGGGATTATATGGCAAGTCATCCGGTGTGGCGGCGGCCGGCGCCCGCGCCGTGGACCTGATCGGAAGCCGGGTGCGGCTTCAGGCGTACACGCTCTCCCTGATCGACGGATTTCTACTGCTTACATGGTCGTGCGTTTGCGCCCTCATTCTGGTCGCTTTGCTGCGTAAGTCGCCGCTGAACTATGGCGACCTTAGCTCGTTTCAACCTGTGAAGGAGGCAAAATCATGAAGCGAAGAAACTATTTCCTGCTTCTGGCCCTTCCACTTTCCAGTGCGTTGGTTTTCGCCCAGGAGCCAAGCAATGCCGCTTTGCCTCGTCACATCACCCTGCGCGAAGCGGTCCAGTTAGCGCTTCAGCATAACCACGGTGTCCGTATCGCCGGCTACACGGTCGAGGAGAAGCAGCACGCAAAAGAAGTAGCGAAGAGCGCCTATTTTCCCTCAATACGAAACGACAGCAACTTTCTCCACCTGACGGATACACAGTTGATCGAGATCTTTAGCGGTAGTCTCGGCGTCGTAGGGGGAACTCCAATTCCTGCAGTGAACACCATCATCAACCAGGGCGGCATCAATTTGACGACCAGCGGGACACAACTGACTCAGCCACTGACCACTCTGCTGAAGATCAGACCGGTAAACGATATGGCCCAGGCTGAGCTGAAGGCCTCGCGCGAGAAGGCGCATCTCACCGAGAACGACGTAGCCCTCAACGTGCATCAGGTGTACTACAGGATTCTAATCGCTCAGGCACACCGAAGCGCCACGGAAGAGCGGATCAAGGCCGCGCAGGACCTCCAGGGGGAGCGGGTTGAGCAGGTGAAATTCGGCAGCATGCTGGAGCAGGAATTGTTCGAAAGCCGGGCAGATCTATTGCAAGCCAAGCAGGAGCTACTAACCACCGACCTTCAGTTATCCGATCTCAAGTTGAAGCTCAATGACTTGATGGGACTGCCGCTGACCACCGCCTTGGATCTCGATCCTGCCATCGCCGAGGTGCCTCCGACTTGCAAGCGCGAGGACTGCGTGACCGCCGCCATGGCAGCACACCCTGAGATTATCGAGGCGAAAGACCAGGTAGAGAAAGCAGAAGCCGCAGTCCGCTTGGCGAAAGCCGAGATTATCGTTCCGGATGTTAACGCGTTCGCCCGCTACAGCTACCAGAACAATGTCCCGTTCCTGGCCCGTAACTTCGGGACCTTCGGCGTTCACTTCGGCTATGACCTGTTCGATTCAGGACGCAAGCGGGCGATCCTCCGCGAACGCGAAGCTCAGTTATCACAGGCCAAAGAGAACCTTGCTCGGGTCACGGATGAAGTTGAGCTGGCGGTAGAAATCGCTTACAACAAGCTGGAACGTACGCAGCAAATGTTGAAGGTATCGGAAGAAGTATTGTCGCTGCGCAGGGAAGCCAACCGGGTCGCGCAACAGCAACTGGCCCAAGGCGCAGCCCTCAGTTCCCAGGCTGACATGGCGACTGCTCAGGAATTCGACGCCAAGACGCTGCTCCTCCAGTCGCAGTTGGATTACACACAGGCCAACGACGAGATCATTCATGCCATGGGCCGGACAGCTGAGTAGATCAGGACTGAAGCGTCGACTAGTTTACCTGTTGGTGCTGGTTTGTGTCCTCTCCACACGCCCGTTCAACCTTCCATCTGCCGACGTGTCGCCCAACAGCATTCTGGTCGTATCGGACATCCACTTCAATCCTCTGGCTGACAGCAGTCTGGGCGGGGACCTTGACGCAGCAGATCCCAGGCGGTGGGAAGCAATCCTGGGTCGATCCAAGCTCACTCGTTTCAGCCAGTACGGCCAGGATACGAATTGGTGGCTTCTGCGGTCTGCGTTAGACCAAATGCGAGTGACATTGAGCCACCCCGCTTTCATTATCATACCCGGCGATTTATTGGTGCATGACTTTCCCACCGTCTATGCGACCGTTATTCACGATAACGACCATGAACGCTATCGCGCATTTGTGCTTAAGACACTTGATCTTCTGGCCCTCGAGTTTCGCAAAAGGTTCGGAGATACGAAGATACTGGTCACCCCGGGTAATAACGATGAAGAATGTGGAGACAACAGCTTCGAAGCGAACGGCAGATTTCTGCGCGATACGGCTGTCCTCGCTCGCGATGTGGCCCGGGCCGGCGGTGCGTTCAATAACGAGTGGGAGACGCTGGGCAGTTACACTGTACCTCACCCGACGATCAGGGGTGTTCGCATTGTTTCGCTGAACACAGTAGTTTTCTCGGGCAGATATCAGCCTGCCAGCTTCAGCCAGGGGTGTGCTCACGTGGCATCCAGCGCTGGTGCTGACGTTCTAAGATGGCTAGAGTCGACCCTCATCACGGCTAAGCAGGAGGGCGAAAAGGTCTGGCTTGTATTTCACGTTCCGCCCGAAATCGATGATTCCGCGACGGTCCATCAGTACGAATCTCTCGTTAAGGAGGCCGGTTCGCCGACCGACACCGCGTGCTCAAAAGCCATTGTGCCAATGTGGGCTCCCGCTTGGACCTCGCAATTTGCTGCTTTGCTGGAAACTCATGACGATACTGTTCTGGTAAGTTTGGCTGGCCACACTCACACGGACGACTTCAGGTTGATTGGCGCACTAGGTTCCAAGAAAGAATTCGTTCTCATTAATCCGGCGATCTCGGCCGTTTCTCGAAGCAATCCCGCTTTCCGAGTTGTAAGCTTTAACAATGACGGTAGGCTTGCCGACCAGTCCACCTACTACCTAACGAACCTCCAGGATGCCACCAGCACGACTCCGGGACGATGGAAGAAGGAATACCAATTCTCGCAGGAGTGGAACGCGAAACAACTCAGTGCCGCGAGCCTAGCAGCCGTCTACGGCCAAATCGGGGCCGAGGAAAAGTCCCGGGATCGTTGGTTAAAGCTGTACAGTGTCTCCAGTCCCGCCGCGCAAGTGCCGGCCGGCAGCGTGAGAGGGCTGTACTGCGCCATCGGGTCACTCGATCAGGGAGCATTTACAGACTGTTTTTGCAATGCCCCGTCGAGCGCCAGCGCCTCTGCTTTACAACCTTGACGCAGCCGCTGCGATAACTCAGTTTCCCTTGGCAGCTTTAGTGACTGACGCGACGATAACATTCGAGCTTACGGGAAAGCCTTGATCGAGCCAGCCTTGGAGGCCTCCAGCGAGCGGATGGACATGTCTTATCCCCTTCTTCCCGAGCAGCAGAGCCACACGCGCGCTGGTGATCTCGTTCGGACAGGAGCAGTAAAGGACGACCTCTCGACCTCGCCAGTCGTCCGGTATGGGAGTGTCTTTATATTGGCCCAGTCTTCGGCCATCTATCCGAATGGCGCCCGGAATGCTCGCGACATTCGGAGCTTTATGAAAGGCGCAGCCCTGAACATCCACAATTACGGGCTTTTCTCCGCCGTCTAACTTTCGTTTGAGCAGCTCGGGAGTAATCCTGGCCAGTTGCAGCTCTTGCACGTGACGGTACCAGGAGGTCAACCTATGAATGATCAGGACGGCCACCAGAAGTATCACCACCGCGGCCAGGATTTCCCCTAATCGCCCGGCGTACATGGCAGCCTTGTCCAACTGCTGACAGAATGCAAAGCCGAGTCCGGCATAGAGGCCCGCCCACATCGCCGACCCGACCGCGTCGAAGGACACGAAGCGCATCCAACTGGTGCCCGACATCCCGGCGAGAGGAGCCGCAATAGCGTCGAGTCCAATTACGAACTTGGAGATCAGCAGAACCTTCGTGCCATACCGCGCAAAAAGCTGCTTGGTCCGCTCCGCATGGGAGTCCGGCCTTGACGAAAACCGGTGTAAGAAGTGAACGACATTATCGCCCCGTAGCCGCCCCGCCTGGTACCAGGCGAAATCGGCGAGTACGGACGCGATCATTCCGAGACCCACAACCAACGCCAGATTCAATCGGCCGTTGCCTGCCATGGCCCCACCCGCCAGCAAGAAGAGAATCGCAGGTACCGGCAGGCAAATCTGGCGTGCAAAAACGGAAGCAAATAGCACCGAATATCCATGCCTGGCGAGATGTCTGACGATTTCGTTCATGGCCTGATGGTGATCAATTGCGTATTGGACTCACCGGGAGGGAATACGGGCTCAGGAACTCCTGAGGGCCCTGCTGTGGTAAGGCTCAGGATGATGCTTTATTCAACTCTGGCTCCTCAGAATTCGTTAACTGCCTACACAGTAGCGCCGGTCACAGCTCTTTGTT
>CAZDYZ010000526.1:0-3015 GCA_964509525.1 uncultured Acidobacteriaceae bacterium | reverse complement strand
TGTTGGAATTTTGGAGGCGGGGTCGACCGGGGGTTAATGAGGATTAATTGCGGGAAAACTATAGGGAATCTGTTTGCAAAGCAGGTGCTCTCCCAGCTGAGCTACACGCCCTCCCTTTCCGTCATCTATTGCGTAGTATACCAGTTGCTCGAATTCTCTGATGGCTCCGGCGACGTGATTTTCGTGGAACATCTGGAACAACTTCCTTGGGCAAAACAAAGCCAAGCCTGGCGGATGTGGCCGAGCAGGAGCAGGCCGACGAATCTGCGATGAAGCGATCAGGCGGGAATCTCATCGGGCGCAGAGCAGAATCCAGCCCGGATTTGTACCGCGGGTCGCCAACAGCCGAGAGAACGATCTCCTTCGGAAGGTAGCCATGCCATGTGAATCGCGTCCTCCGGGCAGGCCCGGATGCAGTGCTCTTCGCTGCCGCAGTCTTCGGGTCTGGTGAGGATTGCCACAAGGTTCTGGGTTTCCAGGCAAGCGGGGCCACAGGCCGCGACGCACAGCCCGCAACCAGTGCAGGCATCTTCGACAATCACGGGGAGCCACTTGTACGTCAACTCTTCCTTCACAGCCTTCTCCTCGCATCCCGCCGCGAGCAAAACGGCTCGTCACCATCATCGCTACAACGAAGAAAGCGAGAAATGACTTAAGTCACGACCATGAGCAGCCGCACGGTGAAACGGCAGCCAGCAGTGTGGCTGACAAGCGGAGTGACTAAAGTCATATTCACGTGTACCACCTCCGTTGATACTCACCTGGCATCGTAAACGGCGCAAAGGAGGGGCAACATGGAACTGGTGAGCGAGAAGACGGTACGCGACTTGGCCAGCACGAATCCGGGGGCGGCGCGCATCTTCGAGAGCTTTGGCATCGACTACTGTTGTGGCGGTGAACGGTCCCTGGCTCAGGCATGTTCCGCGGCAAAGGTCAGTGTCGAGGAAGTGATGCACGCCCTCGAGCAGACACCGGTACAAAAAGACGATCGCGATTGGCAAGCGGCTTCGCTTGCGGAGCTGGTCAAGCACATTGTCGAAAAACATCACGCCTTCGTGCGAGCGGAAATCCCCCGGCTGATCGATTTGATTGCTAAGGTCGTCCGGGTGCACGGGCAAAACCACCCGGAACTCGAAAGGGTTGAAGTATCCTTCCAGGCCCTCGGTGAGGAACTCACCCTGCATCTCCCAAAAGAAGAACGCATGCTCTTCCCATACATTGTGCAACTGGAAGCCGCGGCGAAAAGTGGTGGTCGTCCTGCGCCGGCCATGTTCGGAACCGTGCAGAATCCAGTGCGCATGATGATGATGGAACACGACTCCGCGGGGGAACTGCTGCGCAGGATGCGCGAGGTCACCAAGGGCTACACGGTGCCGGAAGACGGATGTACCAGCTACCGAATGCTGTATCGGGCCCTTCCTGAATTTGAAGCAGACCTGCACCAGCACATTCACCTTGAGAACAACATCTTGTTTCCGCGGGCGATTGCGCTTGAGGTAGCGCAGCCCTGAGGGTTTCGCGGGCCGGTCACGCCGAGGCCGTTCTGCCTGCGGGGATGTAGAGAATCCTTTTTCTGTCCGTCTCTGTCCTGTACCAACTGGGACCGTGTTTTTGTGGCGCCTGGATCGTGACTCGCGATCGGTATACTTCCCTTGCATGGGTACTCCGTCCATTTTGCGATTACAATGAACCTCGCGTTCCCGCTGGGACTGCGCCCCGCGGGGACCTGAGGCCTATGAACGATCCCATCGAGAGAGTGCTACGCAAAGCTCCACTGTTTGCGAGTTTGAGCGACGACGAGATGGCCGCTTTGCGGCGTCGCGTGAGTAGCAAGAACTATGACCGCGGGGAAATTCTCTTCAGTGAAGGCGACGCGTGCCGGGGCCTGTTCATCGTTGGGCGCGGGAAGATTCGCATTTTCAAAGTCTCCGCCAGTGGCCGGGAACAGATTCTCTCCATGGAAGGTCCCGGCAGTTCGTTCGCCGAGCTTCCCGTCTTTGACGGAGGAAACTATCCGGCTTCGGCGGCAGCGTCCGAGGAAGCCGAAGTGGTGTTCATCTCCCGGAAGGACTTCCAGGATTTCTGCCGCGAACATCCCGAAGTGGGATTGAAGGTCATCGCCGTGGTCGGTTCGCGCTTGCGCCGCCTGGTGGGAATCATCGAAGATCTGTCGTTTACCACGGTGCGCCAGAGGCTGATCGGTTTGATCGTGCGGCTGGCGCAGGCCAGCTCCACCCGAACCAGCGATGGGGTCCAGGTCGAACTCAACAAAACCCAGCAGGACCTCGCCGCCGAGCTTGGCACGGTGCGCGAGTTGGTGTCGCGGAACCTGGGGCGGCTTCAGGCCGAGGGCTACCTCGAACTGAACGGCCGCACCATCATCGTCAAGGACCTGTCTGGCCTCAGACGGGAACAGGAGTCTCCCGAGTAGCGCCTTCCCCTTGTCCACTTCCTGGTCTACTTAGCGGTGGAGTGTTCCCGTCTCATCTGCGCGGAGAGTTCCTTGATCTCCGTCAAGTCTCGCTGCATTTCACTCCAGCCATACCACAGGGCATAGTCTGGGCTGGCGTGGAACGTGCCTTGGAAGGTCCGCATGCGATGCTCCAGAAACATCACGAACAGTTTCTGCTCGACAACCGTTGGGGCGTCGTGGAACGCAAGCAGGTTCGGGAAGGCATAGGGGTAGTTCGCCGGCTTCGGCAGCACGCCATCCTTATACAAACCAGCCACTTCTCGGATCGCTTGGGCCATCAAGTGATCAGCGTTCTTGATCATGTCGTCGCCGTATTGCAGTTGGTCCTTGGCGAAATTCAGGGAGTGACACTGGTTGCAGGTCTTGAGCATCTTGTCGCGTTCGGTCTGCCAGGAAGCCTGGTCAAGCCGGGCCACATCGGCACCCTTCACGACATCCAGGAGTTTGGTGGGTTGGCCAGCCGGATCAAGAACACCCAGCGCTTGCAAAACGGTCACGCGGTCTGCTGTCCATTCCTTGTCTTCCGGCATCGGCAATCTCAC
>CAZDYZ010000525.1:0-1799 GCA_964509525.1 uncultured Acidobacteriaceae bacterium | reverse complement strand
CAGGCTCTTTGTGCACGCCGGAGTAGTAGGCTGGCAAGGGCACGCGATACTCATTCCGGGGCGCAGCTTCAGCGGCAAGACACAGCTTGTTGCTCAGCTCGTAAAGGCGGGCGCGACTTACTACTCCGATGAGTACGCGGTATTGGATGCGTGCGGGCGCGTGCATCATTACGCAAGACCGCTACGCTTAAGGGAAACCGGACACTTTGAGAAGCCCACAAAATTAGCAGCGGAATCGGCCCAAACATCACCTTCATTGGCGTTGCTGGCGTTTGGCGCTCGGTCTGGAATCAAGCCATTGCCTGTGGGACTGGTAGTAGTGAGCGAGTACAAGGCGGGAGCGCAATGGCGACCGCGACGATTATCGGCAGGCGAAGGCATGCTGGCCCTGCTGGCCAACACGGTATCAGCGCGGCGACAGCCGGAACAAGCGCTCGCCACGCTGCGACAGATTGTGTCGCGCGCGCCGGTCCTTAAAGGCTCGCGCGGCGAGGCTGAACAGGTGGTTGATTCTATTTTCAACAGCTTGAGTGGATGAATCCTGGTCAGGAGGGTAGCGAATATGAGTTCGACTGCACCAAAAGCGCGAAAAGAAGAATTACTGGTCACCGAAACGGGAAATGAGTTGGTGGTCTATGATCTCAAACGATTTAAGGCGCACCGCTTAAACTCGACTTCTGCTCTCGTGTGGAAAACTTGCGACGGGAATCACTCCGTAGCGAACATAGGGCAACGGCTGACTGAGGAGTTTGGCAGTGCGATTGATGAGCAAGTGGTGTCGTACGCCTTGAAGCGTTTGCAGAGCGCTCACCTGCTCGAAGCGCCGCTCGATTTGCCTGGAGATGCTAAGCGGATTAATAGGCGCGAATTGATGAGAGTTTTGGGGCTCGGTGCGGTTGTGGCACTGCCGATAGTCACTTCGATCGTCGTGCCGACCCCAGCACAGGCCCAGTCAGTCGTTGTCCAAATTAACAACCGCATGCAAGACAACCATTTAACAGACAGCAACTTACGTCAGGCGTCGCCCCCAGCAGTTGCCGTTTAAGTCGCGATGTAAGTGCCTAGGTGCATCGACGCCGCCATGCACAGGGAGGTGTCTCCCTTCGGTTGGCCTCGCCTCACCCGAAAGCTCGCCCACCTCCATCTCGTTCTCCACTGACGGGAGAACTTGATCAACCGTCTCAGGAGAGAAAGCAGATGGCAGTTGTTGAACGGCGAGAGCCTTCATGGAAGGCCCGTGGCGCCGAAGATGAGAAGTTGATAGCAAGAGCTAAGCAGAGTGGCTCTGTAAATAGGGGAAGAAAGTTATGGAAACCCAAAAGACGAGAAAAAAATTGAAAGAGGGATTAGGACGGTCCTGATGAGCAGAACTGATGTGGCAACAACAGGCGAGCAGATAGCAGCCATTTTGGCTACTAGCTGGCGACCAAAGACATCCCCGCTTGAGATGACACCAGAAGTCCTGTGCAAGATAACATCTCCACTTGTTAACTCAGGGGCCGGTGCGCTTGCCTGGTGGCGCATCCGTCAAACCGAGCTGGGAACCAGAGCTGCGGCAGCACCCCTTCAATTGGCATACTTTCATCAGAAGATAGCGACTGACGAGCAAATAGCCGATCTGAGGACAGTCTTTACTCTGTTGAACTCAGCGGGCATTGATGCGATCTTGCATAAAGGGTGGGCGGCGGGGCGAGCTTATCCGCGCCAGGGTTTACGCCCAGTTGGCGATATTGATTTGATAACACATCCGCAGCAGCACGCGGCCGTTGAAGATTTGCTGAACAATCTTGGCGTGCAAC
>CAZDYZ010000524.1:0-4708 GCA_964509525.1 uncultured Acidobacteriaceae bacterium | reverse complement strand
CTGTCTGGGACTCGACATCTCAGGTTCGATCACAATCAGCGATTTCTATACCGGCAAGCCGGAGCGCAAGAACCGCTGGATCAGCATGGGCATTGCCGAGCAATCGGCCACGGCAGCGGCTGTGGGACTGGCGAGAGAAGGGAAGCTGCCTGTGCTCGGCACCTACGGAACGTTCGCGGCAGCGCGCAACCTGGATCAGATTCGCGTTTCCGTCTGCTATGGCAACTTCAATGTATTCATTGCCGGCGCGCATGGTGGGGTTTCGGTTGGCCCGGACGGTGCCACACATCAGGCACTGGAAGACCTATTTTGCATGTGCGGTCTGCCAAACATGTCAGTCGTGGTTCCGTGCGATGTCATCGAAACGCGCAAGGCCACCGACTATCTGTTGCTCCAGCATGTTGGGCCGAAGTACATCCGCTTCGCGCGCGAAGCCACGCCTATCGTCACTCGTGAGGAGACGCCCTTTGTATTCGGAATGGCGAACGTGATCCGTCTCCGGTACCAGGCCGGGGAAATGATTGATGCATTTCAGACCGTCCTGGCTCCAAACTACGTCAACGAGTACGAGGACGTGAGTATCATTGCTTGCGGACCCATGGTGCCGGAAGCCATGCGTGCAGCATGGATCCTGAAGCAGGAGTTTGGCTACGAGACGCGTGTCGTCAACATGCACACCATGAAGCCCATCGACCAGACGGCGATCCTTCGCGCGGCCAGGGAAACCGGGGTGGTAGTCACTGCGGAGGAGCACCAGATTGGTGCCCTGGCATGGCGCGTCAGCGGCATTATCACTGAGAGTCCCGAGCTGTATGGAGTGCCGGTGATAACGGGCGCCATCGGAGTGGATGACCGATTTGGAGATTCGGGTGCACCCTGGGAGCTGATCAAGGAGTTCGGGGTCAGCGCCGAGCACATTGCACAAAAGGCGGTGGAACTGCTCGCCATTGCCAGAATGAAGAAAAGGGAAGAGGAGCGTTTGCAACTGAGGCACTAAGGTCACTCCGTTGCTCGATCCATCCTGCTCCGGGGGTTTGCCCAGTTTGTGCTGTCAGCGATTATGCCAGTTCGGCAACCAGCGCCGCGTCTGGGGGCAAGGGTTCGCTGGGGCTTATCTGTGGCGGTGCTTCAACCGGATGCGAGTCGTCTTCCGCGAGTGCAACGTAAGCTCCCAGCCGCGCGAGATACAGCAGGTCAGTACCGGCAAAATACACCACCACTGTGCTCGTCATAATCAGCGCGATCCAGCCACCCGCCACATGGTGCACCAGCCTTAAGGGAGCCAGCAAGGCGAGAAACAGGGTTCCCGCCCAGACCAGACGAAGCGTCATGAATCCAACTCCCAGCCCCAGCAGGCGGGCTGTCTGGCGGGAACAGAAATCGAGGGTTTGTGACAGCGCCTCTGCTGCTCCTGCGCCGTTTCGGATAGAAAACAGCGGCGTTAGCCCAAAGAACCAGTTCAGCACGACTCCGAAGATCCACGCCAGACCAACCCCAAAGGCAAGAAAAAATGCTGCCCTCACGGCATGTTGGCCATTGGCCATGAAGATGCCAGCCACCAGCGACAAGAGCACAGCGACCACAGCGAGCAGCGTCCACATCGCTCGGAGCAGATTGAGCACAAAGATCGTTCCGAATTCCCAGCGCATGGTTAGTGGTTCTTCTTGCGTGCTGAACATTGCGACCAGACGGCGGAGGGTTGCGGCGCGGCCTACCGTTGCCGCGAATGCCCAAAGACCCATCAGTCCAGAAGTGACAACGATCTGCTCCCATAATAAACGGTTGAGGCTGCCGCGAAAAACATGCTGCACTGCGCCATGTAGAAATCGCGGCTGAAGCGTTCCCAGCAGGAGTTCGTCTCCGGGCGAAACTTTCAGGCTGTCCAGAAACAACAGAGCGGAAGTGATGACCAGGCCCCACGCCGCCAGGCCGAAACACCAGCGCCATGTCAGCTCAGCTGCGAGCAATGCGGGCTCATGCCCGAGAGCGGTGAACCCGTCTCGAAATGGTGAATGCGCCGCGGGCTGTAGCATGCGATAAGAATAGCAGTGCGGGCTACTTTTTCCGCAGCGCTTGCACCGGTGGCAAGCTGCTCAGGGTCAGCGCGCGGGCCAGTTCTGCCGGGCTGTCCACCAGCACGTCAGGAGGCACCTGTTCCAGCGTCTGAGGAGAGAATCCATAAGTTACGCCAACGCTCCACAATCCGGCGTTGCGGGCGGTAAGAATGTCTACTTCCGAGTCGCCCACCATGGCTGTCTCCTCGGCAGCAGCGCCCGCCTCGCGTATCAGGGTCTGGGCGCCAAAAGGATCGGGTTTCTTGGTTGAGAAGCTGTTGCCGCCGTAGATCTGGAAGAAGCAGTTAGCCAGTCCTAATCCTGCGAGGATGGCTTGCGATACTCTCACGGGCTTGTTAGTGAGCACTGCCAGCTTGCGTGAGAAGCATCCTCCGTCACCAATCTGCTCCAGTGCCGGCTTGATGCCATCGTAAAGACAGGTGTGGTCGAGCTTGTGATCGCGGTAATAGGCAAGGAAGAAGTTAAGCGCATCCTGCAGAAATTCCCGATCTGAGGGGTCGCCGAGAGCCCGGCGAATCAGGGTCGGAGCGCCGTCGCCGATGTACGTTCCTATCACGTGTACTGGCAGCTCTTTGCGGCCAAAGTGGCGCAACATGGCATTCACCGAGTTGGCCAGGTCGAGTTCTGAATCGATCAGCGTGCCGTCCAGATCAAAGATGACAAGTCTGATTTTTTCTAGCGGAATGGGACGAAAAGTGCGTATCATTGCCTTCCAGTATAGCCATTCGACTGGCAACCAAAGAGGCCGGGACAGCGGAGAGGCGGAGGGCAACGATGCCCGGTTACAATATGTGTAAGGTGTGGGGGGGGATCGGTGCGCCCCCACGTTCACTCCTGAGGTAATGGATGGCTACCACCAAAGTAGAGCCTAAGGCCGCAACTGCAAAGGTTGTAACCAGCGACAAGTACGAAGGGCTCACTCGGCAGCAATTGATTCAGATCTACCGCCTGATGTATCTCTCTCGCCGGCTCGATGATCGCGAGATCCTGCTCAAGCGGCAGCAAAAGATTTTCTTCCAGATCTCGGGCGCGGGACATGAGGCCCTGCAGGTTGCCGCCGGCCTGGCTTTGCAGCCCGGCTACGACTGGTTCTATCCCTATTATCGCGACCGAGCGCTGTGTCTGACGCTAGGCATGACGGCTGACGAGCAATTGCTAGGAGCTGTGGGCGCGGCCGATGATCCGAACTCTGGCGGCCGCCAGATGCCATCGCACTGGGGAAACAAGAAACTGAACATCGTGGCTCAGTCATCACCCACCGGGACGCAGTTTCTGCAGGCAGTAGGCTGCGCTGAGGCGGGCCGATACTTCAACCGCCATCCGGAGGCGGCAGAGAAGGTGCCGGGCGATTATCGTCAGTTCAAGGACGTGGTGTTTCACGGGGACGAGGTTACCTATGTCTCCTCAGGCGAAGGCGCTACCAGCGAAGGCGAATTCTGGGAATCGATGAATACGGCGTCCAACCTCAAGCTGCCGCTGCTTTATCTCATCGAAGACAACGAGTACGCCATCTCGGTTCCCGTGGAAATTGGTACTACGGGCGGGAATATCACCCGGTTGGTACAAGGATTTCCCAATTTTCATTTCGCGGAAGTGGACGGTACTGATCCTCTCGCAAGCTATGCGGCGTTGAAGACGGCGGTTGAGTATATTCGCGGCGGCAACGGACCTGCGATCGTGCATGGGCATGTGATCCGGCCATATTCGCATTCGCTTTCCGATGACGAGAGACTTTACCGCCCCCCAACCGAACGCGACCAGGAAGTGGAGCGGGACCCTATTACGCGATTCCAGTTGTTCCTGGTGCGCGAAGGCATCCTGGAGGAAAAGGGAGTTGATGAGCTGGAACGGGATGTAAACGCGGAGGTCCAGGAAGCTAGCGACCGTGCATTGGCCGCAGCTCCTCCTGCCTCCGGATCATACAAGCAGTTCGTATACTCGCCCGACCTCAATCCCACCTCGGCAGCATTCCAGACCGAAGCCGTGCATCCCCCACCGTCGCGGACCGCGATCACCAATCCCGACAGGACGATGGCGGATCTCATCAATGCCTGTTTGAAGGATGAAATGGCCCGCGATCCACGCATCGTGGTGTTTGGCGAGGATATCGCTGATTGCAGCCGGGAGAAGTACCTGAAGGATAGCCTGGTGAAGGGCAAGGGCGGTGTCTTCAAGCTTACCGCCGGGCTGCAGAGGGAATACGGATACGAGAGGGTATTCAACTCACCGCTGGCGGAGGCGAACATTGTTGGCCGTGCAGTGGGCATGGCTACGCGCGGCCTGAAGCCGGTGGTTGAGATTCAGTTCTTCGATTACATCTGGCCGGCGATGCAACAGCTGCGGAACGAACTCCCGCTGATTCGCTGGCGCTCGAATAATGCCTTCTCCTCCCCGGCCGTGGTACGGGTTGCGATCGGTGGCTATCTTACCGGCGGATCTATTTATCACTCCCAGTGCGGCGAAAGCATCTTCACCCAAACACCGGGCATGCGCGTGGTCTTCCCGTCGAATGCTCTGGACGCTAATGGATTGTTGCGGACTGCTATTCGTTGCGACGACCCGGTTTTGTTCCTCGAGCATAAGCGCCTGTATCGCGAGACCTTCGGCCGCGCACCTTATCCCGGGCCGGATTA
>CAZDYZ010000523.1:0-3794 GCA_964509525.1 uncultured Acidobacteriaceae bacterium | reverse complement strand
CAGGCCCTCCAGTACCGGACGCTCCCCGCGTCAATCGGCAAGGGGATCAGGCACTATGAGTCGCTATAGTGCGAGCAGCAAATCGGCATCGGATTCCAAGGTGGCGTCTGCCATGTCGGAAGTCCATAGGAACGTGCCGAGCAATGTCAAGGCTACCGGGAAAAAGGGTGCGGCGAAGGAAGCGATGTTGCGGGCCATCGCCTTTTCTAAGGCTCGCAGAGCGGGAGCAAAAGTATGAAACGAGAAAAAGTGCCATTCGACAAGCCCACGGACATGACTCGGAGTCGCGTTCCCGCACACATCACGGAAACGCCCTCTTCCGCCTTCGGCTTGGAGGTGCAGGTGCAGCGCTTGCCGGTGCCCAAGTCGGAAAGCCTTTACCCTTCGGGGCAGGAAGAGGTGGAAGGACAGCGCGGAGGCAAGGGAGGTTCCAGCCCCATCGAGCCGGGAAACCAGCGTTACCGCGAAGTGATTCCTCCCGGGCGCATCGGCTCGCAGGAAAAGTACGACATCCTGCTTCCCGGCCCGCAATACGTGGATACCGTACCTTGGAACCGTGATGAAGAAAAAGATCCCACCATGCACGGCGCCTATCAGGTAATGCAGGTGAATGACCGAACCCCCGTGCCTTTCCAGCGTTATCAGGACTTCCAGCCACGCACCGCTCCCATACCTCGAGCATTGCAGGACGAGGCATCTTTCGGCCGCGGCACGGTGTCCGGCAAGGTATTCCCGACTTCTGTGCGCTTGGGCGCCGATTCGCTGATGACCGATGAAAACTCCTTCACTGCGCTTATTGAGCGGGATGATGCGCTGAGGAAGGATCTCTACGGCAACAACGTGGCGGGCTACATGCACAACGAGCCGCAAGGCACCACCGGCTTGCATCAAGGGCCGCAACCTTATCAGGATGAGCAAGCTCCTCCGCCTACGACACAGACGCCAGCATCCAAGGCCATTTCCGAACGTGCCCAAGGTCCGGTACAGACCGCCCGCTTGCCAAAGACCGTGCGCCGGCCCACCACTTCCATGCAAGGCCAGCGCAACGATTACGTAAAGAGGTAAAATGCCGGCACAGCCAACCAAGGAGCAACTCGAGAGTCGTCAGGAAGTTGATGACTTTTTGACGCGGGTTGGCAAGCGTGTGCATTCGCTAGTGGGACGCTCCAAATGGTTTTCCAGGCCCGACAGTGAATTAAAAGCCTGGGTGGAACGCGGAGCCATGCTGGAGGAAGTGAAGGACTCCCGCTGGCACCAGTTGCAGCTCAGGACGTTGGAACAGGAAATCTTTTGGGCGCAAACCGAACTGGAAATCGGCAAACTCGACAGCGACGAACTTCGTGCGTACTTGCGGGCCTTGCGTTTCGTCAGGAATTACATTGCCGACGTGCAAAAGAACGCGGAGATCTCGAATGATGTGTTGCAGGGCCGGGTCAAGGAACTCGAAAAGGTGACGTTTATCAGCGGGGGCATGAATGACCGTAGCCGGCACAACGGGTGATTTGTACTTCGAAAAAGACGATGTGGGGAAGAGTATCTCGAATCCTCCTCCGCCTGCACCGCCCAACGACCTTCCTCCCGCGGTGCAAAAGGTGGAAGCAGCCAAGCCAGTAACCGTCAAATCGCGCATGGCCGATGAGAATCCCGATGGGAGTATCCGCGACACTTCCACGGAAGCCTTGCGTCCCGGCAACGACCTGCAACTCCGGCGATTCGATGACGAACAGACTAAGCCAAAAGAGGAAAAGCCTGAAGCGAAGCCAGCGGAAAAACCACCCGCACCGGAACAAAAGCCACCTGAAGCGCCAAAACTCTATGCCGGCAAGTTCAAGACTCCCGAAGACATAGAGAAAGCCTATCAGGAGTTGGAATCGAAGTTTACCCGCACGTCCCAGGAAAAGGCGGATCTGGAACGCCGCAGCACGGCAGCGGCTGCTGCTCCTCCTCCTCCGCCTCCGCAAAAAACTCCCGAGCAGCTTGCCGCGGAGAAAACCGAAGCAGACCGTATTCTGAACGAGTTTGTATCCAATCCCTTGAAGTTCACGAACGACATCAAGGAACGCGCCAAGCAGGAAACGCTTATCGCCCTATCTGCGCAGCAACTCACGGAAAAATGGCGCAAGGACAATCCCGATTTGGTGGAACACGAGATTCGCGTAGCTTTCGAGGCTACCCAGCTAATGCAGTCGGACCCTGAACTGGCGAAAAACCCGATAGCCCTGTTTTCCAAGGCCACGGAAAATTTTCGCGCCTTTACCGGGAAAATCCGCACTGAGGGGGCCAAGGAAGCATTGACGCAGGAAACCAGAGTTGTGCCGCTGGTTTCCAGTACCGCTCCGGCAGCAACGGAACAACCCGAAGGCAAGGCTCCGCTGACTTCAGATCAGGCTTACGACCTGCATCTGAAGATGCTTAAAGAGCAAGAGCAACGCTCACACCGCGGTTTGCGCAGGTAAGAGCGTCCAGCAGCGCTAGGGGCACAAGCGCAAGGAGCAACGTGTGTCTACCCAACTGTTCGGTACGAATAGCATGGGTGGCTTTTTCACGAATAACGAACTCAGCTTGCAGTTGCGCATCAAGGCGCAGCCGCTAAAACGGTTCCGTCAATTCGTGCAGATCAAAGGTGCGAAGGGGGCACGCCGCGGCAACAAGGTCTATTTCGACAAGTTGCAGCCGGTTGCCACTGCAGCCAGCACCTCGGGTCTTGCGGAAACAGCCACCATTCCGGAAACAAACTTCACCATCAACCAAGGCACGCTGACCATCAACGAGTACGCAAACGCCATCGCTTTCACCAATCAGTTGGTGGCGCTCTCGGAACTCGATGTGGACAACAGCGTGGTCCAGACACTGATGAACGACATGGCCATCACGCTGGACTCCGTAGCAGCCGGGCAGTTCAAGACTTCCGACCTTACCTATGTCTGCACGGCCTCCAACTCCGTGAACATCACCACCAACGGCACCGCCTCATCCACTGCCAGCTCGAACCTCAACGGCACGAACTGGCGGGCCATTTGCGACGACATGCGCAAAAAGAACATCCCGTTCTACGACGGCCAGAGCTATGTGGTCATTTGCTCAGTGGGCGCGTTGAGCGGGTTCTTCAGCGACACACAGACCGGTGGCTTCGTGGATGTGACGAAGTACAGTGAAACCCTCAGCGAATACTTGTATCGCGGCGAAGCCGGCCGCTATTACATGGGGCGTTTCGTTGAGGAAACCAACGTGCTTCTGAACCTTGCCGGCACTTCCACTACTGGCGGAGAAGCCTGTGCCATCGGCTTCGACGCGGTTATGGAAGGCGTGGCCATCCCCGAGGAACTCAGGGAAAAAGTGCCAACAGACTATGGGCGCTCCCAGGGCATTGCCTGGTACGCTCTTTTGGGCTTTCAAAAAATTTGGAACCAGCAGACTGACGGCTCAGAGCGTATTGCTCACGTCACATCCAGCTAAGGAGGTAAGCGAACATGGCTTATAACGATCAAAGAGGTTACGTCTCAAGCTCGCTTGCCGCTCAAAACATCGTATCCACCGCTTCCGGGGCAATCGTTGTCGGAGGCACCACGGTGCTGCTGCCGAACGCCGAAGCAACGTTTCTGTGCTCCATCGGCGCGGTAGTGACCGCGACGCCTACAACCCCGCCTGCTGGCGTGGTGCCTTTCGTGGTTATCGGCACCACAACCACAACTGGAAAAACGGCCATCGCGCAATCTTCGGCTTCCAGCGCGGTGAATACGTTCATTCCTTCGCTGGCTCTGGCTGCAGGCTCTTCCTTCACCGTGGGCTTGGTG
>CAZDYZ010000522.1:0-7545 GCA_964509525.1 uncultured Acidobacteriaceae bacterium | reverse complement strand
CCGGTGAAGGCGCGCTCGGTACCCTGCTCACGTGTCACGTCAAATTGTTCGGGGGTTAACTGCGTGCGCCATTCCGCATCGCTCTTAACAACCTTCTTCACCCGCGCTGGTCCGATCCTTTCACCTGAATCCTTGAATTCGACAATCTCCACATATTCTGCGCCCACAGTGGCGCTTGCGTCCGAACGATTCGAGATGCTCATAATCGCTACTCCAGAAACCGACACGAAAGCGGTTTTAAGAAAGTCTCTTCTGTTACACATGTCAGAGGAACCCGTTAATCTCTAGTTCCCGGCTATCGAGGCCCTATAGAGGTCCGGGAACTCCTGTTGAAGATGTGCTACCTTCGGTAAGTCGTTGTACTTGATGTAAAGGTTGTCGGGATGTAGCGTTGCATAATTCTGGTGATAGCCTTCCGCAGGGTAGAACGCCTTCAGCGCAACCACCTGGGTCACGATAGCGCGAGGAAAAGCTCCCGCCTTGTCAAGTTGTGCAATGTAAGCCTGTGCGACGCTCTTCTGCTCATCGCTGTTGTAGAAAATCACCGAGCGATACTGCGTACCCTCGTCGGGCCCCTGACGATTCAACTGGGTGGGATCGTGCGCCACGGAAAAAAAGACTTTGAGAAGTTGCCCGTAAGTAATCTTCGAGGGATCGTACACGATCCTGACCGATTCCGCGTGACCGGTCCTCCCGGTACTGACCACTTCATATTCCGCTGTGCTGGAAGCGCCTCCCGAGTAACCTGCCGTCGCAGCGATAACTCCCTTCACGTGCTGAAAAACTGCTTGTACACCCCAGAAGCAGCCGCCGGCGAGAACGAGTGTCTCCTGCCCCCCTTTCGCTCCCGTCGCTTCGTCCACAACAGGATCGGGAAGGGCCATCGGAGCTGGATCACTTGCCCCGGCGCAAAGCATGAAGCCAACGAGCGTTATTAGTAAACAAGCAGTTGCAAACCAACGCAGACGAATTCTACACATGCCATTCTCCCTCGGACTTTTCTCGGGGCTCATTATTTAGATTCGCCATGGCCGCACCAAGGTTACAGTTGATTAATGGTCACGCAGCGCGCACAGCAATCCAGGCAACCTCAAACATAGTACGTACGGATGACGTGTCTGGATTGCCTCGTCATACAGGTTCTCAGGCAACGATCACTCGTAGCGCAGAGCTTCAACCGGGTCCAGTCGCGCCGCCTTCACCGCGGGATACATGCCGAAGAACAGCCCCACACTCGCTGCCATGGCGACGGCCATGACGATAGCCCAAACCGGCACCGAGGTCGGCATCGAGGGGAAAAGCAGCGGTAGTAGCGACGCTCCCGCGACACCCACCATTACTCCAGCCACGCCGCCCAACCCGGTGAGCACGACCGCCTCGGTCAGGAATTGACGGATGACATCCCTGCGCCGGGCGCCGATCGCTTTGCGTACCCCGATCTCATGAGTACGCTCGGTCACCGACATCAACATGATGTTCATCACGCCCACGCCGCCCACCAGCAAGCCAATCGAACTGACAACTACCGTCATCAGCGCGACCGTACTCATGATCTGGCGGAACGTATCCGCGATGGCAGCAGCGCTGGTGATGGCGAAACTGTCGGGCTTGTCAAACGCCACATGCCGCCGCCGGCGCAACAGCCCACGGATTTCATCCTCAGCCTCCGCCATTTTTCCGGGATACGCCTCGGCCCCGATAAAGTTCTCGTCATCGGTCGGATAGTGTTTGTGGTAGCTGTTGTAGGGAATGCGGATAAGCTTGTCGGGAGAATCTCCGCCTAAAAAGGCACTCTTCCGCTTCTCCATGACGCCCACAACCATATAGGGAACGCCATCTACCAGAATGGTTTGCCCGACGCCATCATTGGCCGGGAAAAAAGCTGTGTTGATATCATCGCCGATGATGGCGACATCGGCACTGTGCAGGTTCTCGAACTCGCTAAAGAACCTGCCCTGGGCAACATGTCCGTTGTAAACTTCCTGCCACGAGGGCGTCGCTCCAGAGAAGTCGATGTTATCCACCTCGTGCGAGCCGAAGCGCGTGCTAAAGGTCCGCATTCCGGGTCCGAAGGTAAGCCGTTGCATGAGCTCCGAGGTCACGTTCTTTATGCTCGGGCACTCGGCCAATATGGCATTGGCATCGTCGAGCGTCAACGGCTTGCGCGCACGCTCCTCGGGCGTAAGCTGTGAGGTCCGAAAGCCGATATCGAAGCGGAACAGAAACAGCGTGTTCGTGCCCCAGTCGTTGAGATAGTCAGCGGTGTTTTTGTCCACTCCGACCAGGATCGAGGCGACGAAGATCATGGCGGCGACGCCGATAACGACGCCCAGCACGGTAAGGAAGGAGCGTGTCTTGTGCTCGCGCACCGTTCGCAGGGCCATTCGCGAATTTTCGCCAAAGCTGAGACGCATATCACGCCTCGAAGCGCAGCGCCTCTATGGGATCTAGCCGTGCTGCCTTCCGTGCGGGATAGACACCGAAAAACACCCCCACTGCTGATGAAATCCCGATTGCAATGGCGACGGCGATGATTGGGACCGCCATAGGCACCGGAGTCGTGTTGCGCACCACTACGGCCAGAAGCCACGCAATGGCCACACCGATAGCCCCGCCCACGGCCGACATCACCGTGGACTCCACCAGAAACTGCAGCAGGATGTCACGCCGCATGGCGCCCAGAGACTTGCGAATGCCGATTTCACGGGTGCGCTCGGTCACCGCCGCCAGCATTACGTTCATGATCACGACACCACCAATAACCAGGAAGATGGACACCAGCCCGACCATGCCGGAGGCCAGCGTGCCAGTGAGGTTTTTCCACAGAGCCATCAAGCTGTCACTGGCGACGATGCCAAAATTGTCCTTGTCGTTAGGCGATAAGTGGCGGCGAGATCGCATGAGCACGCGCGCTTCTTCCCTGGTCCGCTCCATGTATTCCGCCCCCCGCGCCTGGACGTTGATACTGAGCGATTTCCTCTGACCGTACATCTTCAGCCACGTGCGGACTGGAATGTACACGAAGTTGTCTTGTGATTGTCCGAAGACGGTACCAACCGGCTTACAAACCCCGATAACCGTGAATTCCTCACCATCAATGGCGACGGTCTTGCTCAAAGGATCGCGGTCGGGATATAGCTTCTTCACCACGTCTGCGCCCAGCACAGCGACCATGGCACGGTGCTGATTGTCGCTGTCGCTGATATAGCGGCCGCTGGCTATCTCCTGGATATCCATGTCTGCGATATTGGCGGTAACGCCGCGGATGTCTACCTCCTCCAGGTCGCGGTGCTCGGCGCGCACCTTGCCCGGATTACGAACCTCGACCCCGACCTGCTTGGGGAGTTTCAGGTCGTCACGGAGCGCCTCGTAATCTTCCCAGGTGATATCACGGTTGCGCCGTGACGCATTGATCTGTTCCTGCCAGTCGGTCACGATACCGATTTTGTCGACGAGGAAAACGTTAGAACCCAGATTGGCGACGCGTTGGGCGAAATACAGATTCATCCCGCTGATCAGCGCGATGACCAGAATCAGAGTGGAGACTGAGAGAATGATGCCCAGCAACGTGAGAAACGAGCGCAGCTTGTGGGCACGCATCGTCTGCAATGCGATCAGCGCAGCCTCGCGCAAGAAATGGCCGTGTGGCCGACGCAATGTGCGCTTCTCAGAGGATAATTCCATGCATGCTTAGAAGCAGGTCAAATTCCGCCCTGCTTATTCTACGTGGCGAAACGCGAATAATGGAAATTCACACCGGTGAAATGGATCCAAACTTGCTCGGGGTTAACAAAAATCGAAGCATGGGGAATCGGACAACTCGGTTTTGCCTCAGCGGAGTTGCTCTTCGACGGTGGGCGACGCGGCAACCGTGAAGCCCGTAGCTAGATCCAGCTTTCTTCCGTGAGCGCTAAACCTCGGCAGATGAATTAGGCCTAACTGGTTCAGCGCGAATTGAACACTTGTACTCAGCACTCCGAAGCCGTATTTCACGCTGCGACGAAAGTTGATGGACGATGCTTCTTCAAAATACTTCGTGGGGCAAGACACTTCCCCAATGCGGAAGCCGAAATATACGCACTGAGCAAGCATCTGGTTGTCGAAAACGAAGTCGGGCGAGTTCTCCAGCAATGGTAGGGTGGTCAGCACCTTGCTGCTAAAGGCACGGAAGCCGGTGTGGTACTCGGACAGCTTGGCCCGCAGGAACAGGTTCTCGAACGCCGTGAGGAAGCGGTTGGAAAT
Organism: uncultured Acidobacteriaceae bacterium; assembly: GCA_964509525.1. Lineage (GTDB taxonomy): Bacteria > Acidobacteriota > Terriglobia > Terriglobales > Acidobacteriaceae > Bog-257. The sequence continues at coordinate 3,303 of CAZDYZ010000522.1, read as the reverse complement.
ATATTTGTACACCGGCATACCGCCGCGCAGTGCGTGACCACCAATGATCCGCGAGCCCAGCACCACGTCATAGACTTCATAGGCCACCATACTCGCCATAGCGGTGATCAGCAGTGGCGTGTACTGATAATCTGGATGCACCATCACTACCACGTCGGCACCAGCGGCCAGTGCTTCCCGATAACAAGTCTGCTGATTGCCTCCATAACCGCGGTTGCGATCATGTTCGAACACCCTCAGCCCGAGTCGCCGGGCCACTTCTACGGTCTTGTCCTTGCTGTAGTCATCGACCAGGATGCGAACATCGACCAGGTCGGGGATCTCCCGTACAGTCGCTTCCAGTGTCTTCTCTGCGTTGTAAGCAGGCATTACGACCGCGACGCGCTTCCCGTTAATCATCTGGTCTCTTTTGTCCGGCACCCTCAAACTATCCCATGATAGCGCGGATGCCAAGGGGCCTCCGGATCTGTCGGCGATAGCTATTTGTCTTCTGCTAATCTGAACAGCTCTGCGTGCCAACACTCCTAACCATCTTCGCGGCACTATGCACCTGCCTGGCTATGGCCGGTACGACGTACTTCGCGGTGTGCATCTGGGCGGCCTGGCGCTTCCGGCGCGAGTCATCGCGGCCCATACGCCCGCAGTTTTCTCCTCCGGTCAGCATTCTGCGGTCCTTGAAGGGCCTCGATCCGCAAATGTATCTGACCCTCCGTAGCCACTGCCTTATTGATTATGCGGAGTACGAGGTGCTGTTTGGAATCAGTGATGCCAACGATCCAGCTTTGCAGATAGTGCAGAGGTTGCAGGAAGAGTTTCCTTTCCGACAATTAAGGGTTGTGCATTGCCCGGAGGCGCTCGGGCTCAACGGCAAGGTTAGCAATTTGGCCCAGATGCTACCGCAAGCTCGCTACGAATACATCGTTATGAATGACAGCGATATCCTCGTTGCCCCTGACTACCTGCGGCGCGTGCTGGCACCCATGGTGAACCCGCGGGTGGGCATGACCACTGCACTCTACCGGGGCATCCCTGATAAGACGCTTGGTTCTCGCTTGGAAGCACTTGGCCTTAGTACCGATTTTGCCGGTGGAGTCTTGGTGGCACGCGCCCTGGAAGGCGGGATTCGCTTCGGACTGGGAGCCACTATCGTGACCACCAAGACTGTTCTGCAGGCAATCGGCGGGCTGGAACCGGTGGCCGACTACCTGGGGGATGACTACGAACTCGGCGCTCGCACCGCGGCCGCCGGGTACCAAATTGAGCTGGCGGACACCGTGGTAGCAACCGTGGTGCCTGACTACCGCTTCAGAGACTATTGGAGGCACCAGCTTCGCTGGGCGCGAAATGTCAAAGATCGCCGCGGCGCTCAATATTTTGGACTGATTGTAACGTTTGCCCTCGCCTGGAGCGTGTTCGGCGTGCTCACTGAGCCGCATGCATGGTGGACATGGCCGACACTCATCATCACTTTAACTGTGCGGCTCATGTCGGCGGCCATCGTCGGTCGAGGCGTGCTCCAAGATCCGCAGGTGCTGAGGGACCTGTGGCTCGTCCCCGTGCGCGATATCGTTGCCCTGGCCGTGTGGATCGTCAGTTACGCGGGAAATGAGATTGAATGGCGGGGGCTGCGCTTCCAACTCCATGATGGAAAACTGACAAGGATCGGAACCACCTAACCTTAACCTTCCATGGCTCCTCGCCTGCTGGCAACCCGACCGCAAGTCAACATGGTCACCGAGAGAGAAAGGGCTGCAATCGTACCCTGCCCGGCCCCGGGTTGCAAAAGCGGAGGCGATAGGCCATGTCGCCTCGCTATCGACGAAGCGTAACCAGGCGTTATTTGCCCCTGCCAACCTGATACTTCCGATGATGTTCAGTCTGGCCTTCGCTACACGACGAACGAGAGTCCCACATTTTTCTCGCTTGCCTGAAGAGCGACCGCCTGCCCGAGCGCGCAGGCGATAGATTCCCTTTCGCAAAGGCCATTTGGCGTTGTCCCAATGACTGGCTTAGGCTAGCCTCCGAACAACGCCTCGCCGCGAACCGGGGCGAGCACGAGTGTAAGCGCCAACATCAGTACGGCCACCAGCGACAGCCAGCGTCGCGGAGTTCCCAGCCCTGGCCACTGCGGAACATTAGGATGGCGCATGCCGGTAAATCCCAGGATCACCGCCCAAATCAGCCATCCCCGCCAGAAGAAAAGTCCCAGCGGTATGAGCAGAAGAATGCTGATCCGCGTCACCCACCTGTGGATTCGTGGCGCCACGGCGTAAAGGATGTGTCCACCGTCGAACTGCCCGCCGGGAAGGAGGTTCAATGCTGTGGCAAACATTCCGACCCAAGCTGCAACCCCGACTGGATGAAGATACAAGTTACCGAGCGAGGTCGCGTGGGAAAACGGCACCAGCAGATGATGGCAGAGCCTGAATATCAGCGGGTAACCAAACTCCAGAGCCGATTTCGGCACGGTGACGGGCATGGGCTTGGAGAGCGCTAGTCCCCAGAAGAGCACTGGCACTGCGACCAGGAAACCGGCGATGGGGCCGGCGATACCGATGTCGAACAGCGCTTGACGCGAGCGGATCGGCGACTTGATGCGAATGAGCGCGCCAAAGGTTCCGATGAATGTAGGAGCGGGAATGAAGTACGGCAGGGTTGCGTAAATGCCGTTCTTTTCCGCCAGCACGAAGTGTCCGAATTCATGCGCCAGCAGGATGCCAATCAGAGTTGTCGAGAACGGAATACCGAGCTTGAGTCGCGCCGGACTCTCCCAAATCCACATCACGGGAAACAGGTCCGAAAAGCCTTCCATGGTGAACGCTGGCAAGTCGTGACTGAAGTTGTACTGTAGGCGGGCTCCCACGATCAGCGTGGTGGCGATGGTCGCCAGCAGCAAAAGAATGTGCAGCCAGTACGGCCGGCGCCGGACGGCAGGAACAAAGACTTGGGGATACGCAGGAACTTCGAACGTGTAAGAGATCGGCGGTCGGACGTCGGACATCGTTTACTGCATGATAAATGAAACGCACGCCAAGCTTAGGTTCATGCCGCTTCCCGTACCTCAGTGGAAACTATGAGCCGAAAATTATGCTGGGCCTTATTAGGCCGCCCGCCCAGGGTTACTCGATCGACTGTAATTCCTTGCCGGGCTTGAAGCGGACTGCTTTACCGGGGGGAATATTCACCTCCGCGCCGGTGCGAGGGTTTCGTCCGATACCAGTCTTCCGCGGCCGCACGGTGAAGACGCCGAAACCGCGCAGTTCGATACGATCCCCGTGCGACAATGCCTTCTTCATGCTCTCA
>CAZDYZ010000521.1:0-9296 GCA_964509525.1 uncultured Acidobacteriaceae bacterium | reverse complement strand
GTCCGCGACGCCGGACAAGCAATGGCGCAGAAGGTTGCCGAAGCTGCAACGATCCTATCTTTGAACCAGAATGTTTATCGCGCTGTAGCGGGGTTAGACGTGTCGGAGGCTGAACCCGGCACCAAACACTACCTTGAGCGCACTCTTCTGGAGTATCGCCTGGCTGGCGTCGACAAAGACGACGCCACACGCGCGAAGATCAAGCAACTCCAAGACCGCCAGACCGATCTCGCCCTCACCTTTGGGCGCAATGTGCAGGAGAACGTCAACACGGTTGTAGTGAAGAACGCGTCCGAGCTGGCGGGTCTGCCGCCTGACTACATCGCAGGACACAAGCCGGCTGCAGATGGGAGCATCACCCTCACGACGGACCCGCCCGATGAAGAACCGGTTGCGAACTACGCCTCCAACGACGCCCTGCGGGCGCGCATGTACCTTGCCTACAACACACGAGCTTACCCGGCGAACACGACTATACTGATGGATCTGCTGAAGACACGCTACGAATTGGCTCAGCTCCTCGGATATGCCACCTGGGCTGATCTCGCCGTTGCCGACCAGATGATGGAATCGGCCCCCAGGGTGAAGGCTTTCCTGGCGCAGGTGGATGAAGCCTCCAAACAGCCTGCGACCAAGGAATACGAGACCATTGTCGCGTATGCGCAAAAGCAACAGCCGGGGCTGTCAGGCATTCCAGCCTCCAGCATGTTTTACTGGGCCGAGCAGTACCGCCGCGCGGCGTTCGATTTCGACTCGCAGTCGGTAAGGCCCTATTTTCCCTATGATCGAGTTCAGCAAGGGGTGCTCGACACGGCTGCCAAACTATTTCGGCTTAGCTTCAAGCCTGACACTGAGATTCAGGTTTGGGACCCTTCTGTAACTGCTTGGAAAGTCTTCGATGGCGAACGGCAGATCGGCCGCGTTTACCTCGACATGCATCCGCGCGAGGGTAAGAACAAGTGGTTCAGCTCGTCACCCGTGGTGGCTGGCATCAAAGGCAAGCAAATGCCTGAGGGGGTGCTGATCTGCAACTTTTCGGGGGGCAAGCCCGGCAATCCGGGGCTGATGCAATACCAGGAGGTAGTCACGTTCTTCCACGAATTTGGCCACCTTATGCACGGCATACTGGGCGGACAAGTGCCGTGGGCTGGCGCCAGCGGAACGGCGACGGAGACCGACTTTGTCGAAGCACCATCGCAGATGCTGGAAGAGTTCTTCCGCGACCCGGCTATTCTGCAGTCATTTGCCAAGAACTACCAGACGAATGCGGTGTTGCCCCTAGACGTGATCGCTCGCATGAATCGCGCTGCCGCATTTGGCCGCGGACAATGGGTGCAAAGGCAGCTCTTTTACGCGAGCTACTCGCTCGACTTGCACGATCGGCCGCCTGCCCAGGTGAACCCGGATGAGCTGTTGAAAACGGATTTCACGCGGTTTTCCAGCTATCAGTTTGTCGAAGGAAACCGCATGTACACCAGCTTTACGCATCTGACGGGTTACAGCTCGAACTATTATTCTTATCTCCTCGACAAAGTGATCGCGATTGACTTCTTCAGCCAATTCGACAAAGCCAACCTTCTGGGCGGAGAGACCGCCATGCGGTACCGCAAGCAAGTGCTGGAGCCGGGGGGATCGAAGTCGGGGAATGATCTTGTCAAGGGATTCTTAGGGAGACCGCAGAATCTCGATGCCTTCAAGAGATGGCTCGGCGAGGAATTCCAGTAAGTCATCCTGGAAGGTTGGTGGAAACGGTCTCGAAGCAGGATCAACGGAGTAATGTGTTGATTCTGCACGCTCGGCAACAACGGACTTGCCGAGGCGCCTTGGCTTCTGGTCTTCCTGTTTTGGCCGGGCAACTGGCGGCAGAAATAGATACGGTCCCCTAGTATCTCTTGCATATCCTTAACCTGTTTGGCAGAGCGACGAAAGGCCGTAGGCGTCCCTTGTCTGCGGCAGAGGGAGGGATTTGACACCCTCCACAGCGCACCTGAAATCCTGGGCGGGCATGGCCGGGAAAGACTACCGACCTTATTCCAACAATGATGGCACACCGACGTTGAGAGAACCGAAATTTTCGACCTTTCTTCGCCCAGAGTGCAACACATGGAGATTATTCTGAAACTCCCAGCAAAGATGTGTAAGACATTGCCTTCCCAGACTTTCTAATCTTGTTCCTGTGCACTGGAAGAACCCATCACGACTGGCATTTGCAAACCGTGTACCCCGCGGAGACGGCCAAGTAAGCCGGCCTATGAAAATGGGGATGTTCGAACTCGGATGAAAGGGATTTGACACGTCGCAATGTGCACAGGAGCAACCCAGTGAGCGGAGTAGGGGAAACATTAGAGAGAAGCGAAATCTCTCCCTGACGATCATAGGCTGTACTGCGCTAATCGTGCAGAGGAAGCGCGGATGGCATGAAGGCTGCGCTTAGATTCATAGTCGTGGCATGTGCGGCATTGCTGCTAGGCTTTGCCGTCCATGACGTGGTCAGTCTTGGCTGGAGAATTTCTACCACTGCTTCGCGTGCTCCAGGACAGTTCCTCGACGCTCTTTTGAACGCGGTTGCATGGGGCATTCAGTACAAAGGATTAGCAACCATCGTCTTCATAGTCTGCTTAGTTATCCTGTTCATCGACAAGGGCCCTACGTTAAAGATCCGATGAGGTGCCCACCTTGGCCGATCGCGCGGATGGTGGTCAAGCAGATCATTGAGCCGGCCCTAGACTCCATATTTCAGGCAGACTCGCAAGCCTAACGGTGCCGCACACAGCGAGCTGGCCGGTCAGGGGGAATTCCACAGCGTCCTCCGGTACACGCTTGAGAAGTCCATATAATTGGACGCACCATGGAACTTGCTTTACGCAACCGGGTTGCGGTGGTGTCTGCGTCGAGCCAAGGCATCGGGCGGGCGATCGCGATTGCTTTTGCCTCGGAGGGCGCTCACCTGGCGATTTGCGCCCGAAACACTGAAATTCTTGTCAGCTTGGCGCACGAAATCCGGGAACGCTACGGAGTACGCGTTCATGCCGAGTCGCTGGATGTGCGCGAGTCGGAAGCAATTGTGCGTTTTGTTTCGTCAGCCGCTTCCGCCCTCGGAGGCATCGACATCTGTGTCACGAATGCGGGTGGCCCTCCCGTGAAGGCTTTCCTCGCTACCACCTGTGCGGATTGGGACAATGCATTCACCCTCAACCTGCGTAGCGCAGCTGACTTCGCGAAGGCCTGTATCCCTTACATGCAGAGGAACGGCTGGGGGCGAATCGTAACCATCACTTCGGTCACGGTTCGCCAACCACAACCGGAGCTGGTTCTTTCGAACGCTATTCGCGCCGGCGTCATGGGTTTGGTGCGGACTCTCGCCAATGATTTCGGCAAGGACGGAATTACGGTCAACAACGTGGCTCCAGGATACACAGCTACCGCACGGGTCAAACAGTTAGCCGCCCAACGCGCCGCGGCGTTGGGAAAAAGCGTATCCGAAATCGAACAGGTCTGGGTCAGCCAGATCCCACTGAATCGGATGGGGAGACCTGAAGAAATCGCAGATGCTGTGGTGTGGCTGGCCTCTGAGCGCGCCTCGTTCGTCACCGGTCAGACCTTGCTGGTGGATGGAGGAATGTACAAGGGACTTTAGATTAAAGAAAGGGCGGAAAGGGAGACTCAACAGGGACTGGCCACTCAGTCACATTCCCCCGCTGCACACTGCCGGTGCCCCATCGGAGTAAAGCAAAGTCATGAAAAGCCTTGCCAGTCGTATTTCTGTAATGAACGGGGAAGGCGCCCTGTCGGTTTTCGCGCGCGCCTGTGAATTAGAACGCTCCGGCCGCTCCATTGTCCATCTTGAGTTGGGCGAGCCAGACTTCCATCCTGCCGAGGCGATACGAACCGCAGCAAAACGCGCCATTGATGAAGGTCTCGACCGCTATGTCTCGCCACAGGGCATCCCGGAGTTGCGTCAGGCCCTGGTGGAATATCTCGCCCGTACGCGCTCCCTCCACACGGTGCCGGAAAACGTGTTCGTCGCGCCAGGATGCAAAATCGCCCTGGCGCTTGCCATGCAGGCGCTGATCGAGCCGGGGGATGAGGTCATCTACCCTGATCCGGGATTTCCCATCTACCCATCGGTTACCCGCAGCCTCGGTGCCGTACCGATCGCTTATCGCATGCTGGCATCGGAAAGTGCGCAACCCGATCCGGATGAGATCGCAGGTCTGGTCACACCGCGCACCAAGCTGCTCATTCTGAACGCCCCGAACAACCCGACTGGCACTGTGATCAGCCGTGAGACACTGGCTGCACTGCACGAAATTGCACTGCGCCACGATTTGTGGGTGATCTCCGACGAGATCTACAGCCGGCTGATTTACGACGGCGTGTATCACTCCATTTTCATGTTTCCTGGGGCACCGGAGAGGACGATCATCCTTGACGGATTTTCCAAGACGTTCGCGATGTCGGGATGGCGCCTGGGGTATGCGATCGCCCCGTCGAATGCGATTGCCGCCTTGAACATGCTGGCTGTGAATTCTTTCACCTGCGTGGCACATTTCACCCAGATTGCCGCAGTTGAAGCCTTGCGTGACAGTGCAAACGCGGTGACGGCCATGCTTGCGGAATATGCGCGCCGACGCCAAATCCTGGTTGCCGGCTTGAACCGGATTCCCGGACTTGTGTGCCGTTGGCCGCAGGGGGCGTTCTTCGCCTGGGTGGATGTCTCCGGTTCCGGCATGACCGGCGACGAGTTCAGTGCACGCTTACTGGAAGAAGCTGGCGTCGCCGGGATTGCGGGCTCTGCCTTCGGAGAGTACGGTCGCGACTACGTGCGCTTTTCCTTTGCGCAGGAATCGGAACATCTGCATGCCGCGGTCCAGCGTATCGAGCAGTTCGTGGAAGCCGCAACCAGCCGTGGTACTGCCAAGTCAACGCGATAATCTTCACAGCCGGAACCTCATCCGTTTTCTGCCGTGCTGCTGTTGATCTGCGCTTGCGGCATCAGCGTGTCATGGGGCGATGCGCAACCACCTCGGACCCTGAGCACGGAATACGGGCGCCTGCATACGGCAATAGATGTGCAGGAAATCGGTGCAATCAGTTCGCCTGCGATAGGAAACAGGAACGTGGCAAGACCAAGCGTCAACGGCTAAGCAATTCATCTAGTGCGAGTCCCAGCCGGTTCAGCCCCTCGCGGGTCATTTCCGGATCGCCGCCAATGCCAACTCGGAAATGTTGCGGCATATCAAAGTAACGTCCGGGCACAACGTCGGTCTCGTACTTTTCCATTAACATGCGAACCAGCTCATCCACGTTGCCGCGAGACAGTTTCGGAAAGATGATGGTGCCAAATTCTGGCCGACAGTATTCAAGATCGCTGCGAGATGCAAGAAACGCATCCAGGATTCTGCGGTTCGTGTCCAGAAGTCGCTTTGCGCGAGACGCTACCTGGTGGAGATTGTCGAGTGCGATCACACTTAGCAGCTCCGCCGGATGCGCAGCTTTTACTCCATAGAGATCATTGATACGCCACATGCGCTGCGCCAGTTCTGGAGGGGCCAGCACCCAGCCGCATCGCAACCCGCTCAGCCCGTAAGCCTTTGTCAAACTGCTGGTAACGAGAAAATTTTCTCCAAGATGCAGCGCCGGAGGTGGCCGCTGATCGAACATTGCCTCCAGATACACTTCATCTACCAACACGAGCGCATTGTGGTCTTTGGCAATGTCCCCGACTACGCGAAGCGTTTCTTCCTCTGCCATGACTCCGGTCGGATTGTGTAAGTTGGTAATGACAATCAGCTTCGTGTTTGGCGTGATCTGTCTTTCGACCTCCGCTGGATCAATGCAGAATCCATCTCTACTCCGCTCAAAATAGCGCACGCTCGCACCCAAATACTGCAGGGTAGTTACCAGGAGTTCGTACGTCGGATGTTCAACCAGAACTTCGTCGCCCGGCTCTACGGTCGCTGCCATCGCCAGATGGTTGGCCATCGACGTACCGGTTGCGGCCACCACGCACTCCGGCGCTACGCCGTTCAGCTTGGCCAGGCGCTCTTGCAGGGGCTGGTAACCGTAAGCGGTGGAACCATTGATTTCCAGATCTTGGAGCCGTACCGGAAGCCCTGCCAGCGGGTACGTCATCACGCCGCTGGCTGCCAGGTTGAACTTGGCGCCGGTGCGCAACTTTGCAAACTCCATGTACGGCGAACCGCTTTGCGAGCGCATGGGCATCACTGCTTCTCCTCGTGTGTTTTCTGTTTTCCAGCCCAGAGAACATACGCGGGCAGACCGAACAGCAAAATCGACATACCAATTAAGCTATTCATGGGATATTTGTAAATCGTATTTGCAACTACCAGCCAGCAGGCCAGGACGAACAAGCCCGTCGTGAAGGGGTGCCACGGGATCTTATAGCCTTCCGTCACATCTGGCCCTTCTCTGCTGCGAAAAACAAATAAACTGGCGCCCGTCAGGCCAAAGAAGATGAAATCCATCGAAACTACGAAGTTCAAGATCTGCTCGTAGCGTCCGGATAGCGCGATCACGAGGGTCCACAAGCTTTGGAGAACAATGGCGACTATGGGAACATGTGTCCGCTCAGTCACTTTGGCGACGCTCTCAAAGAACAACCCGTCCTGCGCCATAGCGAAGTAAACACGCGGCGCGGTCAGAATCGACTGACTAAGGAATCCCAGGGTCGAAACTGCAATGCCGAGCGCGATCAGCCTGGCGCCGGCATCGCCCATTGCGACCCGCATGACCGAGGTTGCAGGAACTGTTGTCTCCGCCAACCCTTGCGGACCCAGTGCACGAACGCAGACGAAGTTAACTCCGACATAGAGCACAATCACGCCGGCTACGCCCATGACCAGGGCACGTGACAAATTCCTTGCCGGATCCTTTACCTCCGCGGCGACGAAGTTCGCCGTCTGCCAGCCGCCGAAAGCAAACAGCACCGGGACCATGGCCGCCCCGATTGCAGTGATTAGGTCGAGCGACGGTCTGCGATCTAATACCGGGTGCAACAGCGGATGCGGATTCTTCACCAGTAACAGGCCGGCTGCGATCAGTGTCGCGATCGCGCCAATTTTCATCAACATCAGGATGCTCTGCACCCGGCTGCCCAGGCGCACGCCGAGACAGTTGATCAACGTCAGCGATGCCAGGGTGAGGATAACTACGGTGCGTTCTGCAAGGTGCAATCCTGTCAGCTCCACGAGATATCGTGCAAAAGTAACCGTGACGGCTGCCATCCCTCCAGTTTCAATCACCAACAGCAAGACCCAGCCGTAAAGAAAACCCACTGCGGGATGGAAGGCTTTGCGCAGGTAGGCATATTGACCCCCTACCTGAGGCATGCGGGCGGCCAATTCCGCGTAAACAAATGCACCGAGAAGAGCCACAACTCCCCCAGCGATCCAGACGGCGAGAATCAACAGCGGAGTGTGCAACTGTTGGGCCACGACGTACGGATTGATAAAGATGCCCGCGCCAACTATGCCTCCCATAACAATCATGGTGGCGTCGAAGGGACCTAACTGACGCAAAAGTCCTGGCGCGGAGGTAGTGGATCGTGGATCGTGGGTAGTGGGTAGTTTCAATTGTCCAATTGCGGGTTTCGCATTCAACTATCCCATCGCCCCATCTCAGCTCTCAGGCTCCTAGAGCGACAAGCGATCAGCCAACTTTGTCAGATGCCCGACGTCAGTGACTGTAACAGGCACACCAACTGGTTCGGCAACAACTCGACTGGCGATGTTACCGCGTCAACCAATTGGGCATCGTCCGATTCCGGCTTCGCCACCATCAACAACTCAGTAATCGTACTTGGGGGCAAGTCTGCTCTCCGGAAAGTCGATAGCCACAACTAGCATTACTACAAGTTGGTCTAACGGAGTAATCGCCAATTGGGCTGCCTTGAACTGTAGCTACCTTAAGCGTCCAAAGCACTGCAGTCTCCCCTGGGTCACCGACAACCAGCAAGGGCGAAAGTCCGGTTCATAGCGGCGGCGACTCTAGCCAACGGCCCGGGCGTTAACGTTACCAATATTGTTGCTTGGACCTTCAGCAATACTGCAGTTGCAACCGTAAGAGCTGCCGGCTTAGTTGGCAATCTCCCATGTCTTGGACCATTCACGGTTTTTGCCAGCCTTCGCAGCTGAGGAAAACGGCAGTCCCCAAACTTGCAATCCTGAGAACAATGACAGGCTAAACAGCGCGGCAAGGGTTGCCTCATGTGCAAGAATGTACGGGAAGGGTACGAGCGCCATTGCCTGATATCTCCGGTAGGGGATTCGGCTTAAAGAACATCAAACGTCAACTTCTTTTGTTCCTTGCGATTACGGGTTGGGGTCAAGATGTTGCTTACCTTTCTACTCCCTATGCGTCTGATTCTAGAGGAAATACATGGTCGCCCCACTGGCAGCGTCTGTTTGGTAAGCATTCGGCAAGAGTCGCGGATTTTTGCTTGAACTTGAGGAAAAACCGGGGTATAGTGAACGGTCTCATTGGAGCACTTCGGAACCCCTTTCCCTCGTGTGTGGGCCCCGGGAGCGAACCTGAATCGGCGCCCTGAATCGTCCAAGAAGTGTAGTGAATCCAATTAGATACAGGCGGTCACCAGGTATCGCCGAGTAGATGTAATCCATCTCAAGAATTTCGAAGGCAGAAAGAAACTGAACTATGGCAAAGCGACGCGGCAATCCTAACTGGGGCAAGCCGGAACCGATCGGTCCGGTGGTGCCAACGATTACGGAATTCGAGCAGGTCGTCAAGGAGTTCAAGCTCCAGCCCGACCAGTACATTCGTTCGACACGATTGCGTGAGTGGGCGAGGAAAAACAAGAACTCCAAGTACATCCCAGAGCCTCTACTGGAGGCTTGGGGATTTGAAATCGAATCCACTCTCTAACTCACGATCACTTTTCTAACGGGCCGCCTCCGCGGCCCTTTTCTTTTGTCCGATTTTCTCCGTTCTGTCATCGAAACTGTTGTGCATTCCAACAACGATCAGATTGTGGCTATGTTAGCGGGCACCAGCTTCGCAGCCGGGCTCAACGTCTATGCAACGCTCGCCACTCTTGGATTACTGTCACGGACAGGCGTCATCACGTTACCTCCTTCGCTCGACAACTTGCAGTCGTGGTGGATCATTGGAGTGTCTCTTGCTATGTTCGGGCTGGAGTTCTTCGCCGACAAGATTCCCGCGTTTGATCTCATCTGGAACGCACTGCACACCTTCATTCGGGTGCCAATTGCGATGCTGCTGGCCTACGCCGAGCAATCGCCGCTTTTTGCCGCGAT
>CAZDYZ010000520.1:0-1508 GCA_964509525.1 uncultured Acidobacteriaceae bacterium | reverse complement strand
GCGGAACGCTTCGCGCCCATGCCGTGCAGCAGCTTCAGGAGTTTGCCAAATCACATACTTACCAGTGCGTGCAAACCGAATGCGTCGTGCAGGATGGCGCCGTAACGGACTCTATTCTCGGTCTAGCTGAAGAGAAGGCTGTGAACTTGATCGTGATGGGAACCCATGGTTGGCGAGGATTTGACCATCTTGCACTTGGATCAGTAACGGGAAAGGTACTACGAAAGGCCCGATGTCCGGTGCTCGCCGTCCGCAAGCCGGCCCACGATTTTGCTACCCTGGCTGGAATCCCTGAGCTTGCCGAGATACAGCGGATACTCTACTGCACGGATTTTTCCGAAAACTCAGACCAAGCTTGGGACCACGCGGTCTCCCTGGCCGCCGAATACCACGCCGAGCTCACTCTCTTCCATGTGCTGGAAGATATCCCCAGATCATCAGATATTGAAGGGGAAACTGCGAAAGCACTGGAACGGCTGGAGGAACAAATCCCCTCCTGGGTGCGCGAGAACGTCGTCACTAAGCCCGTCGTACGTATCGGCAAGGCGTATCAACAGATCATTCAGCTTGCCTTGGAGTCGCAAACGGACTTGGTCATCATGGGCGTGCGCGGCCGGCATGCTTTGGATCTGGCGGTATTTGGTTCGACAACCCACAGGGTTGTGCAGTCAGGCCCTTGTCCGGTTCTGGTCGTTCACATTGCCACAGAAAGTGACAAGCAAGGCGGTAAGAACCAAAAGGTGTAAGGACGGAATTTTAGCCCCGCTGTGAGAAAAGCAGGAGCCGGAAAGCACGCTCCAGGGTACAGAGCTTCCCAATACTCTCTGCAGCGGGGCTAAAACTGTAGGGAACTGAATGATGAACACGCTTGAAAGGCTCCGGAGAGAGCGTTTGTTAACTGTCGCAGCGACGCTGTGTCTCGCGGGGCTTGTCAGACCAAGTATCGCGTTAGCGGCCCAAGGTCCCAAGCAGGATCGGGAATTGGAGATGGGCCAAAAGATCTTCGATGAAATGAGAACCAGTGGTGAAATCGTGAAATCTTCTCCTCTTTACGATCAGTTGGAGCCGATTGCAGACGCCATTAGCCGTGCGGCGCAACCACGATACAATCATCCCGTCAAGGTCTATTTAATTCACGAAGATCTGCCGGATGCTTATGCAGCGCCGGGTGGAAATGTGTATGTCGTCGATTCGCTCCTGTATTTCGCAAGGAATGCTGACGAGCTTGCCGGGGTGGTCTGTCACTCGATTTTGATCGCAGCACCGCAGGCCTCATCGGTATTCGTCAGTGTAAGCCCCTCATTGGCGGGCCTGACGGCTTCCCAGACGGAAACGTTCACTGCGTCCGTCACCGGGTCTTCGAACACTTCCGTGACTTGGTCATTAAGCCCCGCCGTTGGTTCGATCTCATCCGCTGGTGTTTATACAGCGCCGGCGACCATATCCGTCAGGCAGAGCGTCAGTGTCACCGCTACCAGCGTAGCCGACCCGACCCAGTCCGCCAGCGC
>CAZDYZ010000519.1:0-2212 GCA_964509525.1 uncultured Acidobacteriaceae bacterium | reverse complement strand
CTGGTGTGCTTTTGTCTTCGTATATCTGATTTTGCGTCTGCTACTTCCCGGACAGCCCGCCTGGAAACGCGCGCTGCTACTGCTCTTGCTGCTTGTCTTCTGGGAGCCATCTCTACGGAATACGTTCCCAGTTTTTCTGTTCGCCATCTTCTTACGCAGCTGGTACGTGGTCATCGAGGGACGTGCGAAATCGTACGCCCTCGGAATCGTTGCTGCCCTGCTTTGTGTCGTTGCCTTCCTCGTGGCATCCGACACCGGGGTGTACTCTATGGCGGCCTGGGTGGTCACAACCGCCGCGGTGGCTTTTGAAGCCAGCAAGGCGAGAGACATCGTGAGGAAATGCTTCTTGGCACTTGTGGCATTCGGGCTATCAGCATTCATTCTCACAGTGGCGGTCAACGCGGTAATGGGCCCGGCCTTCGATTTTCGATTCTGGAAAGACAGTGCTCAGATGGTGAGCGTATATCGCTGGGCCACTCCCGCAGCGATGACCAATGCTGGCACGGTCCGTCTACTGGGGACATTGCTCACGGGCGCTACGGTGTTCCTTGTTCGCACCCTTGCGAGGAGCAAGCACAACCCCGCGACGGCGGAGCGTTTAGGGTTCCTCGTGGGCGGCTTTGCCTTTGCTGTGATCACGCTGCAGAGCGCTTTGGTGCGTTCCGATTACGGGCACGTTGTCATCGCCGGCTTTGCGATGGTGCTGCTCGCAGGTACGATCCTGTTTTCGTTCGAGTCGCATTGGATGGCTTCGCTCCCTATTCTGCTGGCCATCGCATGCTCGCTTGCGTTTGCCCGCCCGGCATTCCGGCCATCCACCATCATTCGTCTGGTTGAGCAGTTGGGTCATCCCTTGACTGCGTGTCCGACTGGCTACCGCGAATTCGATCGCGGCTGTTTTCTCCCCGAATTCACAGGCATGCTTCAGTCTGCCTCTAGTTACCTCCGTCAGCACAGCAAGCCGCTGGAGCCCATCGTGGTCTTTCCTTACCAAACCATGTTCGGTATCGCCTCGCGGCGCAATGTTGCCGGAGGACTAATGCAGGCCTATACCGCTAGTGGCCCTTACTTGACGCAGCTTGAACTCGACGGCTTGGAGAGCGCGGCTGCGCCAGCTGGTCTTTACTTGCCGGACACCGACATGCGCAATCTCCCCGACACTGATTTTGTACGTTGGCGCAACTTGGACCTGAGTCTACCGGTCGACGGAATTCACAATTTCACGCGCGTCCCCGAGCTGTGGTTCTGGATGATGCAGCATTATCGGGCAGACCAGCAGCTATCGACCGGCGTTTTTGGCGTGCAAAGAGATGACTCACGAACAACCCGAATCTCGATGCAGCCGCGGCCGCTTGGCTTAGCGGCACAAACCTTCCCGATCCACGGGCGAAACTCGGTGGTGGACCTCGGTGTTCCGGATTGGCCTGCAGGCGCAGACTTTCTGCGGCTTCGTATGACAGTTCGCTACAGCTTCTGGTGGAAGCTACGCAAACCTGGACGCATGCAGCTAGAGATCACGCGTGCCGACGGTACTGGCGAACTACGGTGGTTCATCCTGCCGCCGAACATTTCGACGGAGGTGTGGTTCTACCCGTGGAGCCCGCCTGAACTGATCCACTATTTCGACGCTGACGAAAGCCATTGGCGCAACACGCCACGCCCCGCGATTACGAGGCTTCGTCTGTGGGCAACGCCGCTGGATTGGGTATCGGTGACACCCGAGGCAATCACCATAGAAGCAGCCGAAGCACTACGTCTCGAGACAAAACAGTAAGTAGTTTCGCCTTCCCTATGCGAGCTTCACTGTCTATGGCGCCCCTCCACCCAGCGGCTTGCATAACGCGGCAACCGTGTGCACGAAATCTGTGTTCGCGGCAAGAATGGTCGAAGTCACTCAGATCGGTGCAGCACAGCTCATGTAATCAACGGCCGCGTTCAGCAGGCGCGTGGTCACCAAAAGCTCACTCTCGTTGCGCGGTGGATAGATGAGCAGATAGGTGTCCGGCAACCCCAGCAGCACTCCCGCCAGGGGGTGACATTCGCCCCAACCTGCCTGAATAATCTTCCGCGCATCGCTTGGGCTGAATATCATGTGCATGGATCCGTCCGAGGGATGGATGTGCGCGATCTCCCCGTGCGAAGTCTGCGCCTGGGCATGCCCGCTTCCCGGCTGGCGCAAAAACACTGCCTGGTTGCGTTTCTCGAAAAAGCT
>CAZDYZ010000518.1:0-4024 GCA_964509525.1 uncultured Acidobacteriaceae bacterium | reverse complement strand
ACGTGCCATCGCCATTGTTGTGGAAGAGCCAACTGGCCGTCGGCTTGTACAGACGAGGCACGCAATAGCCAGGTTTGTTATAGGCGGTGCAGGGAAGGTTCTTAGCCTTGTCAAAGTCAACGAAGCGACAGACAAACAGATCGAGCCGCCCGTCGTTGTCGTAATCGAACCACACCGCGCTCGATGACCAGCCGGGAGCCGCCACCCCTGCCCGCTCGGTCACGTCCGTGAAGGTTCCGTCGCCGTTGTTGTGATAGAGGATGCTTCTTCCGTATTGCGTCACATAGAGGTCAGGGTAGCCGTCGCCGTCGTAGTCACCAACCGCAACCCCTTGCCCGTAACCACCGCCCGCGACCCCGGCTTTTTCGGTTACTTCGGTAAAGGTACCGTCACGATTGTTTCGGTATAGCGCGTTACGCAGGGGTGGATCAGGATTGTAGAAGTCGCACTTTCCGCTGTTGATCAGGTAAATGTCCACCCATCCGTCGTTGTCGTAGTCGACAAAGGCGCAGCCCGCTCCAGTCGTCTCGGGCAGATACTTGTCCGGCGATTTGCCGGCGGTATGCACCCATGTAATTCCGCTAGCCGAGGCAGGCACTTCCTCGAACGGATAGCTCGGAACCGAAGGCAGCGCCCCGGCGAAACGGCTCAAGCCAACCAATCCAGCTGCGCCCGCGAGAGTCCCCAGGAAACGGCGACGTGAGAACCCAACGCTGCCTGCCAGAAAAGGGATCATTTTGTTGTTATTGGCATGGACTCGATGAAGATCCAATATGGAGCGTGGCCGGCCCCACTTCCTACGGCTGCCTGTCACTGGGGATTCTGGGCTCCTTGTCCGCCCGCGCGTTCCGAGGTCTGCTGATGTAAGGCAAACTCCCGTTGTGCATCCTCCTTGCGCCCGCTGCGCGCATAGGCAGTCGCTAGACTATAGTGCCCGGCTGGATTCTCGGGCTGAAGTTTGACTGCTTTTTCCAGCGGGGGTATCGCCTCGACGTAGTTCTTTTCCGTCAGCAATGATGAGCCAAGCCCAAGGTAGGCATCGGCAAAGGTTACATCGAGCTTGGTCGCCTTGCTGAAATGTTGGATCGCTGAGTCTAAGTCGCCTGCCTGCCGGGCCAACTCTCCCAAGATATATTCCGCTCCGGCATTGCTGGGATCAATCTCGAGCTCTTGTTGCAGCTCCTTCTTTGCCTCATCCTTGAAGTCGGGACCCGGATTTGGCTTCGAAAGCAGAATTCGCGCCAGCAAGAAATGAATACCAGGATAATTCGGGTTCTCCGCCAGGATCTTGCGGTAGTCTTTCTCTGCCTCATCCCATTTTCCCTGCAGCTCGTTCGCCTCTGCGTCCAACCTCATCGCCGGGATCGACTTCGGCGCTGTGCGCGCCAGCTCCAGCGCTTTGCGAGAGGAAAGGTCGGAGTAGGCATGTACCGAGACATACAGCACCTCAGGGTCGCGAGGAAACTGCCGATTCATTATGCGGAGAAAGTCGACCAGTGTTTCGTCCTGTTGAAGTGTCGAAGCACAGCGCACCCCGTAGAAACCAGCCTTCTTTTGCAGATCTCTATCGGTGACATGCGCCAGAGACTTCGCGAGCAGTGGCAGGGCTTCCGTGCAGCGTCCGCTCTGGGCCAGCGTCACGGCATGTTGTACCACCACGTTGGGATTCGCTGGGGGTGCCAGGCTAGAAACCTGTCCAGTGGATGAGGGTCCCAGGGGAACTGCGAGGATAAACACAAATGCTGGCCTGAAACGTATTCGCATAGTGAAAATAGGGGCAGCCGCCGGTTAGCGTCCGCCCCTAAGTTTATCAGGCGCCCAGAACTAGAAGAAGAGCTTCAGGGCGAACTGAATGTTTCGAGGTGTGTCTTGCGAAGTGTTCAGCAATCCGAACGTCGAAGAGGGGAAGTTCGTGTTCGGATGGCCGAATTGAACGTTGTTGAAGGCATTCAGGAAGTCAGTCCTGAACTGCAGGTATATCCCCTCCGTAAAGTGGAAGTTCTTCAACAGGCCCAGGTCTGTATCTGTATATCCCGGACCAATGGTGGGCCCTTGGAGTGGGCAATTACCGAAAGTTCCCTTGGCTGGCTGCGAGTACCCCGCCGCACTCATGTACTGGAAGCCCTGGAACACGCCGTTAACGATAACTGGCTGGCTGGTTCCGAAAGTCTGCTGCACTCCGGCGCAATTGGGACGTGGTCCACGGGAGCCAGTTCCACTGGTGTCGGTTGCTTCATAGACCGCCAGCGGGAAGCCGCTGTGAATGGAAATGATCGCGTTCGCCTGCCAGTTGCCTACGACGGCGTTGAGTACGGAGTTCATATTGCTGCCGTATTTCTGGCCCTTGCCGAACGGTAGCTGGTAAGTACCGTAGGCGGACAGGAGGTTGCGCGAGTCGAAATAGCAACTGGCATAGTCCGCTTCGGGGTTGTAGAGGTTTTGATAGTACGGGGAGCCTGGTGTTGCCGAAGTCGCGCTCCACACACCGTAGTACCCGCTGTTGTTGGTCAGGCAGTGGGACCAGGTGTAGGACACCTGCCCTTGCAGTCCGTTGCTGAATCTTTTCTGCAGTACAGCTTGAAGCGCGTTGTAGTTCATTTTGCCCACGGAAGCGGTGCCGGAAATACCTTCGTTCCCGATATCAGCCAGCAGCGTGGGATTCCCGGTGAAATAGACTCCAGGTATGGCCTGACCGTTGACCAGCAGCTCCTGTGCGTATGGCATGGGGACCATCAGGTGCGTTACCTTCTGGGCCACATAGCCCAATTGGAAGGTCAGGCTGTTGGAGATCTGGTTCTGAAAAGTGAAATTCCACTGCTGGTCCATCGCCGGCTGAACGTTTGGTGCCCAGACGCGGAGGTTCGCATTCAGAAAGGGATTCGACGGCATGCTGCCTCCCGGACCCTGTTGTGTCATGTATACCGGTGCGTTGTAGGAAGCGTCGACCTCCGGAGGTTGAAACGGAATGTTCTGCGGAAGCCGCAGGTTGGTGCCGGTGCCTTCCAGGTACGAAGAGATGGAATAAGCGCCACGGAAAACTATCTTCCCATCGTATTTCGCCGGCGACCAGGCGAAGCCGAAGCGCGGCTGCCAGGCGGCCGACCCGTAGTTGCTATTGTAGAGAGCGCGGCTATTGCCACCGACTCCGGCAAGTTCCAACTGCCCACTGACGAGTCCGAAGTTGGACTGGCGATTGTTTTGCTCGATCCATGGGGTGTAGGCTTCGTACCGCAGCCCAAGGTTCAACGTGAGGGTCGGCGTTATGCGCCAATCATCCTGCGCGTATCCACCAAAGGTCCATGACGATTGATGCCAGCCAACATTGGTGCTGATGCCCTTGCCGGTCGCTCCCGCATACCCCAGGAAGAAGTCAGACGCAGGGTTGCCAGAGAATGCTCCGCCAAACAAGATGGAGCCGTATTCACCGCTGTTGCCGCTGTAGAAGGTATTGATGTGATACCGCCACATCTGGAAGCCGGTGTGGATAACATGCTTCCCATGGGTTATGACAAGTCCGTCATCGAACTGGGTTACAGAGTCGTGAAACGACTGCACGACTTGATTACCACCGATGTTGCTCAGTGTTCCGGTGCCAGGCGCCGGAGCTGTACCACCACCAAAGCCCAGCAAAAGCAGCCCAGGGCCAACAGTGTTGGCGTTGGCAATGCCTAGCGCCGTACCGAGATCGCCTACCGATGGGTTGACGCCGGCGTTGACGGTGTTCAGCTTGATGTAGTTGATGCCAAACCGCAGCTCATTTAGTAGGTTGGGACTAAACGTGTGCGTCCACTGTCCCACCCCACTCTGGATCGGAGCCTCTGAGGAGCCGACCATCTGCGCCGGTGTAATCGGGTCTGAGCTACTCAGAGGATTGGTCTGATACGACTGCGAGTACCGCCCAAAGAGGGTATCCTTGTTTGTGACGACCCAGTCCACCCTGGCATCGCCTTGGTTAGCGTTGTAGGCTTGGGTTACCGTGTTGTAGGCGTTGTTAGTGGGGCTGTTGTTGACCGGAGCCGGATAG
>CAZDYZ010000517.1:0-2491 GCA_964509525.1 uncultured Acidobacteriaceae bacterium | reverse complement strand
CGCTGGAAGATGCGGCGGGATTCAGGGAACTTCGCCAGATCGGGATCCTGGAACGATTTGGCCTCCTCGTACTCGACAACGAAGCCATTACGAGCCAACCGAATTGCAGGCTCCATCACCTGCTTAAGCGAGAGCTTGCCCCAATGCCGCTGTGCGTAAGCAAGTCCCGCCACTGAGCCGGGCACGGCAATGGATTTGTAGCCCACCGTGCTCATGTCCGGGATGATGTTGCCGTGGCTGTCCAGATACATGTCAGCAGTGGCCTTTGCGGGCGCTTTCTCTCGATAGTCGAGGAAATGTACTTCTCCGTCCGGGCGGCGGAAGAGCAGAAAGCCCCCACCACCGATGTTGCCCGCTTCGGGATATACCACCTCCAGCGCGAAAGCGATGGCTACGGCCGCGTCCACAGCGTTTCCGCCTTGCTGCATGACAGCAACGCCTACCTTCGAGGCTTCGGGATGCACGGTGGCCACCATGGCTTTAGGCGCATGCGTTGGATGCATGAGGTTGCCGGCGACGGCCTGCGCGCAAAACGCAAAGACAAGTGCCCGGAACAGAAATTTGCAAAGCGAGTTCATAGTGTTGTTGGCGGGAGGACCCGAATGCACGTCCGCTCAAGTCCACATGGGGAAGGAGCTTACGGCGACCGAAATGCAAGGATTGAGGCTAGCCCAGCACACAACAGAGAGTCA
This sequence comes from uncultured Acidobacteriaceae bacterium, assembly GCA_964509525.1. Taxonomy (GTDB): domain Bacteria; phylum Acidobacteriota; class Terriglobia; order Terriglobales; family Acidobacteriaceae; genus Bog-257. The sequence goes on along the minus strand of CAZDYZ010000517.1, from coordinate 1,799 downwards.
AGAATGGCACCAATGTAATGGCACCAATGTATGGCAGATCAGGGGAATCGAGCACCCCCAAATCATCGAGTGCCCAAGAATGGGTCTGCGCGAAAAAGGCAAGACGACAAGGTTGCGGACGGCATCTGGTGAAACTTCGAATTCACCTCCTTACCCAACGTTGACGATATCTCATTCGTCGATCATGGATTCCAAGAGTCCTGTAGTCTTGTAGAGAGGTACCGCTTCCGCCGGATCGTCTCGATCTTGGGAGATAAATTGCAGTATCGACTTGCATGTGGTTGTTCGATACGCGCCGGCAAGTCCAGCCAAACCATGTGCGTAATCGCATTGATCCTGACCATCGGTAACCGCAGGGGGTTAGAAACGGGACCAATAAGGGGATCTCGCCGTATAGAAAACCCGCTTCTCTCTTGTGCCGCAACCGGAAAACGGTATATATCTAGCACACCCTGAGCGCCGCGATGCAGAGCTCTATTTTCTCAGTTGACGTTGAGGACTGGTTCCATATTCTTGACGACCCGAGTGTGCCCACCATTGATCAGTGGGCCGATCTTCCCTCCCGTGTCGAGAAGAATTTCAGCAAGCTCCTGGATATATTCAGCGAAACCCACGTTCAAGTGACGTGTTTCTTCCTCGGATGGGTGGCTGAACGTTTCCCTCACCTGGTGAAGGAGGCAGTCAACCGGGGACATGAAGTTGCATCGCATGGCTATGGACACCGCCTGGTTTACGAACAGAGTCGCCAAGAATTCTACGAGGATGTTTATCGGGCGCGCTTGCTGTTGGAAGACATCGCTGGCGTTGCCGTAGTAGGGTACAGGGCGCCGGGTTTCTCGACCACCGGGGAAACGCCGTGGTTTTTCGAGATGCTGGCCGAGGCCGGCTACCAGTATGATTCTTCGGTGTTTCCGGCGCAGCGCGGTCATGGGGGTATGCCCCAGGGACGACGTGATCCTCACCCCGTCGGTGAGGAGAATAGGCTTCTGGAAGTTCCGATCTCGGTGGCCGATTTGCTGGGAAGGCCGATGTGTTTCTTCGGGGGAGGGTATCTGCGGCTGTTCCCCTATTGGCTAATTCGTCGCATGGCGCATCAGGTTCTCGCCCAAGGCCGCCCTGTTGTGTTCTACATCCATCCGCGGGAGATCGATCCTGATCATCCCCGGCTGTCCATGAGTCGCAAGCGGCGCTTCAAGTGCTACGTTAACCTCAAAGTCATGGAATCGAAGGTCCGCCGCATCCTTAAGGATTTTCCTGTGACTACGTTTAAGAACGTCATCGGCAAGTATCCCCAGCTGGTGAATACCCATGTCGCCTGATCGCACTCAAACATTTTTCCATCGGTACGCCAATGACTTCGACGCCATATATGGCAATCAAAATGGCCCCATTGATAGTGTTATCAATCGTCTTTTCCGCAAGAGCATGCGCCTTCGCTTCGAGAAGTCGATTGAAGGCTGCAACCCGATTGAGCAAAAGAGTGTGCTGGATGTGGGATGTGGACCCGGCCACTACTCGATTACTCTTGCCCAGCGCGGCGCTGCACGTGTAGTTGGAATCGACTTTGCCGAGGGGATGCTGCAACTGGCGAGGGAGCAGGCCAAGAAAGTTGGCGTCGGGGATCAATGTACGTTCTTGATGGCCGACTTCTACAAGTATTCTCCGCGGGAGATTTTTGACTATGTAATTGTAATGGGCTTCATGGACTATATGCCTGATCCGGAAGCAGTTGTCGCCAAAGTCTTGTCGCTAACCAAGGATAAGGCCTTCTTTTCGTTCCCTGTAGAGGGCGGCTTTTT
>CAZDYZ010000516.1:0-3278 GCA_964509525.1 uncultured Acidobacteriaceae bacterium | reverse complement strand
CACTCCGGGCGGAACTCTGCGCGACGGAGCTGAGGATCAAACGAATACGCCACGCGATCGAGATCACCAGGGTGAAGCCCGGCATAATCCAGGCAGAAATGTATCGCCTGTTCCGGAAGCTGGTGCGGATTGTCGACCCGTGCCTCTTTGCCGTGTTTGACGCGGGTGAAGCGTTCTTCCTCGCCTGTGTTCGAACGGTGGATACGCCGGGTGCATGCCAACCCCTACCAACTGGTACTGGGCGCCTACGATGGAGGCCGCCTGGTCTCATTCATGATCGGGGACAGTGTTATGGGCACGGCTAACATTGCCATGTGTTTCACTCACCCCGAGTATTACAACCTTACTCCTAACACCCTGCTGGTCTTTGCTTTCATTACCATCTGCCAGCAGAATCCCGCGATCAAGAAGTCACGGCATGGACTGCTGGGCTTCGGCGACGATTTGACTCAATTCAAGAGGAACCTGGGGTATGCACAAGTTGCCTACCCTGCCTACATCCGGATTCCCGCGCCCATTCGTCCCTTGGCTCGCTGGTTCTTTCCGACACAGTACCGCCGTCTCATGGGCCAATACGATGGAGAACCCAAGAACGTGGCAGGTGCGAGGCCGGAGGTGACCAGTTCGATGGCGCGCCCGGCTTGAAGGAATGGATTGTCGAAATGAGCAAGAATGGAAATGGCGCGAAGAGGCTGATTGTGAACGCCGATGACTTTGGATGGAGCTACGGTATTACCAACGGGATTCTCGAGGCCCACCGTAACGGCATTGTTACCAGCGCGTCGCTGATGGTAAATCGGCCGGCGAGTGAATACGCCTTGGATCTGATGCAAACTGCCCCAAAGCTCAGCGTCGGCATTCACCTGACACTCTGCGATGGAGCACCCGTTCTTCCCCCCGCGAGTGTGCCGAGTCTGGTCACGCCCGATGAGATGTTCTACCCGGCGCCGGAGGCTATAAGAAGACTGCGTCGAGGGCACTTCGCCGGTCGCGAAATTGAGGACGAATTCCGTTCACAGATTCGGTGGATGAAGGCTCGAGGGACAGTACCTTCACACGCGGATTCGCACCACAACCTCCATTGCTATCCTTCTGCAATTCGCGCCTTTCGCAGGGCGGTGAAGGCGGAGGGGATTAGTCGCGTTCGCACCGCTCGCAGTACATACTTTCCAAAGGATGGTCATCTCGGCGGCCCTTATGCAGGACCAGCCTACCGCCGTTTGATGGTTTCTGCCTACAACACCTATGCCCAGTACGTAATCCTGGGGGATTTGCAATGGCCCGACTACTGCATAGTTTGCCATCCCAGGTTTCGCAAAGATCTGGCTTTGCTCGATAAGGGCATACAAAATGGCTTGGAGAATTTTGAGCCGGGGACATGCGAGATGATCTGTCACCCGGGAGTATCAGAGCCTGGGTTTTCCGACAGCGATGGGATTAAAGAAAAGCGGGAGATGGAACTTGGACTACTGACCGGAGGGACCTACAGATCCATCATCGAGAAACACAATATCAGGTTAATCTCTTATGCCCAACTCTAATATCAGGCCTGACGTAAGTAAGCAACAGGGAGCTCGTTTTAGAGCATTGTGTCCGGTTGCGCATCTTCCTGGACCGCTGCTTCACTGGCCGTCACTTGTGTATACATTTGGCAGCTCACGAAACACTGTTGAACAGTTCCTATTGCGTTTTCCTGCATGCGAACGAGAATGCGGTATCCCTGGCTCACCCTGGAGGTGATGGATCGATCATGAGCAACCTTACGGAAAATCTCGAGCTGATACAAAGCACTCAGATTCACAATATGAGCGTCGAGGAAGTTGTCGCAGCAGACACAAATCTTGAATCCAAATTTCATCGCTCAAAGGGGGTTTGGTGGCGGGAAGTAAAACCTTTCTTTTATCAGCCTGCTGCATCCATGACACCGCTTACTCCGCGTGTGATAGCCCCAGCGCCTTATATCGCAATTGGAGGCTACTATCATGTTGTCCCGGATGGTTGCAACCGTAATGGCTCGATTACGGCGAATGAGATTACCAACCCTGCTCAGTATGACCTGGATAGGCTGGAAAGGGGCGTGCGATATAACATTCGTCGCGCATTGACCAGGCTTCGGCTGAGCACAGTAACTTCGCTGGAGATCTTTCTCAGGGATGGGCACCGGATCTATTCACTCTGGGAAGAAAAGTTCAAGGACCTTCGGGTCAAACGGTCCAATCCTGCGGTGTTCAGAGCATGGAGCACACGACTCCTGGCTCATCCTCACAAGCTGATTCTGGGTGCGTTTGATGGTGATCGCATGGTCGCCTATATCCTTGCCCATGCAGTGGAGGGTGTTGGCGATCTTTCGAAGACCTTCACCGATCCTGAGTACTATCACCTGACCCCAGCCAGCGCGCTAACCTACGCCTTTGTAAAGATATGCGGCAATAACCCCCAGGTCGGACGAGCCTGCAATGGCTTACGCAGCCTGAATGTCTCGTTGGAGCAATACAAAGCGAGCCTTGGTTTTCGGTCGGTTTCGTACCCTGCCTATATCTCAATACCGGCGCCGGTCCGGCCGCTGGTTCGCAGGTTCTTCCCAGCTCAATATCGCCGCCTTATGGGCCAATACGACGCAGAACCCATGCCAGTGGCCGATGTCAGAGAGGCGGAAGTGGTTAACTAGCTGGACTTAGGCTGTGCCGAAGCATGCGCAATTGTGCTGGATGTGTATGCATATTGTAGAGGACGAGGAGAACAAGAAGTGCCAGGCATTTTCGGAATCGTGAATGCGCACTGCGCGGCGGCCGCTCGAACACCGTGGGCTGCCAGGATGCGTGAAATCCTGCGACACGATGCCTCGTACAGGGATTACCTGTTCGAGTCACAGGGTTGCGTGCTCGGCGGAAGCACTCCACCTTATTTCAACGCCATTGTTCAACCAGCATTCAGCCGAAACCGGAATCTGTGTCTGGTCATGGAAGGTGAGATCTTCAACGCCGCCGAGCTGCGTGCCGAATTGAAGAGCGCTGGACATGACAGCGAAGGGATGAACAATGCCGAGCTGATGATGCGATTGTACGAGGCATATGGCAGCGCCCTCGTGCACAAAGTAAACGGACTTTTTATCCTTGCAATCTGGGACACCAGAGACGGTTTCGTCACGCTTATCAACGACCGCGTTGGCCTGCATTACTTGTATTACTATCAGGGCGAATCGTGGCTTGCGTTTGCTCCGGAAATGAAGGCCCTGCTGTGTCTTCCCCAGCTGGAGAAGAAGGTGGACCCCGAGGCTG
>CAZDYZ010000515.1:0-4743 GCA_964509525.1 uncultured Acidobacteriaceae bacterium | reverse complement strand
AATCGCCCGATATCTGGCGAGCGTGATCTTTCTTGTTATGGGGCTGAACGGCTTCCTGAACTTCATTCCCCTTCCCTCGCCGGGGGGCATTGCTGGACAGTTCATGGGTGCCCTTTATGTCTCGCATTACCTGTGGGTGATCTTCGCGTTTCAGGTCATCGCAGGTGTACTTCTGCTGGTCAACCGTTACGTACCGTTGGCGGTGGCAGTGCTGACGCCGGTGATTGTCAACATCCTTTGTTTCCACGCCTTGATGGCCCCGAGCGGGCTTCCGCTGGCCCTCTTCGTGGCTGTACTGTGGGCGGTGATCTTCGTCGATGTGCGACCGGCCTTTACCGGGTTGTTCCAGTCGCGCTTGCAGCCTGAGGAGGTCAAGCAAAGCGCGGGCAGTGCTTGAGGACAGAAACGAGTACCGGACTTACGCCACGATTTGAAGAGGTTTCAGCTATGACGAGCGATCGAACGATTCTAATCGCCGGAGTGACAGGCAATCAGGGCGGAGCGTTCGTGCAGGCGCTGCAGGGCACCGCGTTCCATCTGCGCGGCCTGACGCAAATGCCGGAAGGCGAGCGGGCGGCGGCGCTGGCGCGCCAGGGCGTCGAGGTCGTCAAGGGCGATCTTGATGACGGGGGCGACGCTGCGCCGTGCATTGGCCGGCGCGTGGGTCGTCTTCGGCGTGCAGAAGACGTTGGAGGCGGGCGTCGAGCGGGAAGAGGCGCAAGGCAAGCGTCTTGCGACGCTGGCGCGCGAGGCCGGCGTCAAACACTTCGCCTGGAATGCGCTTCTGCAGAGCACATAGAGGCCGACCCTGGGGGATGGCTCAGTCTTCAGGACATCGAGCGCCGAGTCCCCGCGTAAAGCCCGAATTGAAATAACGGCGAAGGTCGCCGGAATGATCAACTACGGCATGACGAAGACCGCACAGAGGTTGCGATGAGCGAGGTTGCTGTCGTGTCGATCTCCAGCGCATCTATTCCAGTATTCGACATCGGCCTCAACGCGCTTTCGGCTCTCTTCGACCAGGCGGAGGCATATGCCGAGGTGAAGCGCATCAACCCCGCGGTGCTGCTCAATGAATAGGAGGAAACCGTGACCATGATGGAGAGGATCGAGAAAATGAGAGTGAGTGATGACGTACTTGATCTGGTGTTTCGGAACGCCCGTACCTACAACGCATGGCTTCCCAAGCCAGTACCCGGGGGGGCCCACGAGCGCAAATATCGGTCCTGCGAGGTTCCTATTCGTTCGTTCCAGGGTTGCGAAGGAGCGCCTCCGTCCATCGCTCGCGCCTGGGAACTTAGCGAAAACGATGGCCGCTCCGGTCACGGTCATCATCGCCTATGATCTGAAGTTCTACGACAAGTTGCCCAGGCTGTTTCCACACTACCCCGCCATGCGCGATATGTTTGTGAAAAACCCCCAGCTGATCCAGGAAACTGCGCTGCGGAACTCTACCTTGCAAGGAGCCTACCTGATACTTGCGGCGCGGGCTCTGGGACTTGACTGCGGGCCAATGTCAGGCTTTGATAACGCAAAACTCGATGAGGAATTCTTTGCGGCTGGCAAATGTGAGTCCTGCGAGCAGGAGTTTTTCCCTGAAGGACATGTGAAATCGAATTTTCTCTGCAACATCGGCTATGGCGACCCTGCGACGCTCATGTCGCGGGGCCCTCGGCTCGACTTTAGCGAGACATGCACCCTGTTGTGATTGCCGTTTACTTGCACTCGCCGACTCAGCAGCATAGCGACAATAGCATCGGTGGTGTAGTCCTGATATGGCACCTAGTAGGCCGAACCGGGGCGGGATTTCATTGGCGCTTCGCCCAAATTGCGTCTTGTCCTGGCCGCCTGCACCAGAAGAAGCGCTCCTTCTGGTCGCGGGCCTGCTGTATTTGCAGCACACGTTCGACCGATCGTTCAGGGTCGACTCGATAACAAATCGCAACTGTTGCGGGTGCTTAAGTTCGGAATTGTCGCCCGTAAAGCTCCGTGTCGCGCCTTTGGTTCGCGTCAGTAGAGCGATCAATGCAGCGCAAGGCGATTGCAGCGACGCGCCGCAACTCTGCCCTCGTTGCCCCGTTGGCGGCTTGAACGCCAAGGCCTGCCATTACCGAAGACAGGTAACGGGCAAAAGTCTGCGGGTTGGATTTCTGCAGGGAGTTCGCCTTCAGACTGCGCCTGTTGCGGACGCTTCTTCAAAGCCGCTTCACCGCTTTTTCTCCAATCGGAAATTGCCGTTTGGAGTTCCGCAAGCGGCTTCTGCAGCGAGGTTGACCCTATTTAAATGCACGTCCAGGGGCCATTGGCTTGGAGTGATGTCTAGCGCGTGATTGTCAGAAATCGGCTCCTCGCAAAGCCATGAACCTTCATCCGATTACTTAAGGATCGGCGGCCGGAGGTTTTTGTTTCATCGGTAAAATGCGGGTAATACCATTGGCGGCGGCATCGCCGAACGCGACAGTGGACCGAGAGTTCTATAAACTAACAACCTACCAGAGGCACAACGGATGCTGACTTTCACCCTACACTGCCTTGTCGTAGCAGCAGTAGTGATCGCCTCGCTCTTGTTCATGGCCGTACTGAATCGCGTCTGGCCGCGCGAGAGGCGCCGTAATCATAACGACCTGATCGGCTGGCAACTGAGCATCCTCGGTACTACCTATGCCGTTATCATGGGCTTCATGCTCTACGCCGTTTGGACAGCTTTTGGTGAGGCTACCCTGAACGCGGACCTCGAGTCGAACTCGCTGGTGAATGTCTATCATTTGGCCCACGGTCTTCCGGAGCCTCAGAGCGCACAATTGCAGGGCTTGGCGCTCTCCTATGCCGAAGGGGTAATCAACGGAGACTGGCCGCAGATGGCCAGAGGTCAGGTACCTGAGAAAAGCATTGAGGTCAATAAAGAGATGTGGAGGGCAGCAATGTCGGTGCGGGCGGCAACGCCTGCCGAGCAAACCGCCGAAGACCACGTGCTCTCGGAATTGATTGCCCTCAGTCAGCACCGCATGACGCGATTGATGCAGAGCACGTACAGGCTTCCCAAGGTGCTTTGGTGTGTGCTTCTGGTGGGAGGCATTCTAACCATCGTTTCCTCCTGCCTGTTTGGCTCGGAAAGTACAAAACTCCATGTCTTGCAGGTCTTTTCCTTTTCCCTGCTCATCTCGCTGTCGCTGGTAGCCATCGCCGACATTCATCGCCCGTTCCAGGGGCTGATCCATGTGAGTGACTACGCCTTTCGCCGGGCGCAGCAAAATATGCAAGCTCGCTAGTCGCTTGGTGACCCAGTGCCCCGGCTCGCGGCTTCTCCTGACACTTGGCTTCTTAACCTCGTCTAACTAGCCAAATTGGTTAGAAGCCCCGCCTCTTCTGCGGCTTCCGCAGTAACCAACGATGATTTCGGTCTCGCTAAAAATAACCGGTCCAAACTATGTTTCCGTATAAGCCTCATTAAATCAAATAGCTTGGCCGGTTATTTTCGGCTTAACCGGTCCAATCTGTGCACACGCCTTCAAGATTTAGATTCTGCGAGAGTTAAGCCATGCGCGGGCATCATGATTGGCCAGTTAAGCCAGTAATACATATCAGTGCGTGGCAATTTTCCGTCGGGCAAGGCGGCGAGGTAGTAAGCAGTTCGTAAAAGTGACGGCGATAGAATATACTGGGTGTTAGTATCATATGTGCTCCTCGAAAGTACCTGCTGGTTGGTTGCAGACGCAGAGTCATGCGGGTGGTTTACGAGCTGCCGTCTGAAGATGGATGATAATGCTGGTTTCTGCCGTAGACGCATTGTGAACTCTGCGAAAAAGTAAGTATCTGACATTGTGAGAGTTATGTGGGCCCTGTAGCTCAGATGGATAGAGCAGCGGTTTTCTAAAACCACGGGACGGGGATTGGTAAGGGGTTGGCAGTCTATAACTTGCAACAAGTTAGCTCATTTGGAGTATTACGTTTCTGTCACTTTCTATCATATCCTGTGACGTTGTGTTGGACATAGTACGGACACAATGTGAGCAGCCGACAAACCTGCCAAGGAACTCATCGTCCGTCCGGCGGCGTCCGCTCAAGTCTCAAACCTCCGCAGACTACGCGAGCACCCCCCGCGGTATTCCCCGGAGGAATTGAGATTTTCTCCACGCGGCGTCTAGTTTTGAGGAACCACACCGGTTAAATCAGAGCTCGTCGAACAAAACTTTTCGCATGCTGATGGTCGCCAGTTGTCTCACGTCCACCAGAACAGAATACGCACCCGACGGGAGAACGCTGGAAGTGCGAAACGGCAATCCTGACAGTCCCTAATGGGTAACCCGTGGAGTAGAGTGTCTCGTCCCCAGAAGTAGTTGTCCGAGGTCGATGGGCCTTTGAAATCGCTGAAGTCGAAAGCAAGCTGATAACTGCTTCTGACGAATCGATGCATGTTTATTCCACTACGGCTGTGGCGCTAAGTCAGCAGACAGATGGGTCGTGGAAGGTTGGACCTGTAATTGGCGTCGTTTAAGTGACGTTATATCGCTGATGTCTTGGTTCAGCCTGAAATGGAGAAGCGGCGTGCTCCGTTAGCGAGTGTTCCGCCCTTCGGGCGGGGATTTTCAAGGCATGGGGTCTTTCGATCCGATGGAGGTTGGGCGGCAAGAACGAGCTCTCACGCCCCCGTTCATCGTCTCGATGAGCCCACCGAGATATCCCTCGGCATGGTTGCGTCCCCGCAGTGCCCGCTTCCGTTTCGCCCGGCAAAATCATTGTAAC
>CAZDYZ010000514.1:0-1912 GCA_964509525.1 uncultured Acidobacteriaceae bacterium | reverse complement strand
CGTTGTTCGAACACGGCGTAAGCGGTTGCACAGAGCATTTGATTTCTTCGTCGATTTTTGAGCCGGCTTTTTCGATGTGGGCAACCGAGGGAAGTGGGCTCGCGCCTAGCACACCGGCCCAGCCGGATAGGCTATGATCATCACCGCCTTTAACCCAAAGGCGAGTTCAGATCGTAGAGACGGGATGCGACCCCTGTCATGAGGCTATTTTGCCGAGCGCTAAACCGAAGCCTTTCGCGGCGTTGCACGAAGCCAAGCCGTTCATAGATAGATATGGCTCGGGTGTTCTGGCTTGAAACGTTAAGATATGCGGGACGACCGGCGTCCACCCCTGCCTCTTTCAAGGCTCTTTGGGCCAATAGTGTTGCAAGTCTGCCCCCCTGGTAATCGGGAACGACAGCAAGGCTTTCGAGCCACACAAGCTTTGGTTCATGCTCAAGATGGCAAAAACCAACCACACGTGAGCCGTCACGCACGGCCCAGAGCTCGCTCCCTTCCAGGAAGCTGGCCATCTCTTCAGTCGTGAAGGCGCGAAACGCGACATCGTCGCGGTAAGCAGCATTGTGGATCAGAGCGACATCGGCAGCATAGCCTGAGGGATTGAACACCCGGTCCGCCCGCGCCGCAGAAGACATGTCGACGGACAACGACTTAAGTTGCGTGCACATCATGCCAATCTCGCTCTCGATCGGCGTGAAGCCAAACGCTTTGAGGAATTCCAATGCTGCCAACCAAGTATTGGAAGCCAAGAACTGAAAGGAAAGCTCGTCGTCTGGTTGATCAATCTTGAGCAATTCGGCCAACAGGGCCGTTGCAACGCCCTGGCGACGATAATCGGAATCGACCACAAACTTGCAGAACCGCATGGCCTGCCCGCATTGATCTTTGAGTGACGATTCAGCGACAGCAATCAGCCTTTGCACATGCCGAACGACACGGAAGTCCCGTCCATTCGCATTATGTGGGAGCCTAACAAAACGCCGCCACGCAGTGGCTGACACGGGGCCGATCCCCGGTTCTGTCACCGTGGCTCGGTCATAGAGGGCAACGATTTCGTCCGTGTCTTCGTCTCGAAGGCAGGCGACGGCAATATCTGGCAGAAGGCTCATACTCTCTTCGATGAATATCCTGTAAAACCGCGGTGCAGGTTAATTCCAAACCATCGAGACCACCGAAACATTGACCCAAGCTCAGCACTTAGAACGGGTTAACAGCGCTACTCCCTGCTGATCGTCGGCGCGTCTTCGATATGCTGGCGCAAAGCGACGTGATCACAAAACAGCGGGTGCGGGTGCACACTTAGATCCTGACTACCTAGCCCCGCCGCTCTGAGCATTTCATGGATCACCGCGCACACTTCCCGCACCAGCTCTCCCCGCTCTTTCAAATCACCACTTTGGGATAACCGCCGCAAGGGTCGGTCGAGCCAGGCAGCGCTCCGACATTTGCTGAATGCAAACGCCAGCCACTTCCAGTAGGGAGTGTAATCCCCTTCCAAGAGCAGACACAGTCGCAAAGCCGCCTCAACGAAATGGCCCTGGGCGATTTGGAGGGCCAGCGGATCCTGGCGGATCAGGAGGCGGTCAAGGAAATTGTACTGGCCAAAATGCCAGGCGTTGAAGAGTTCGTCCGACAGCCGTTGCAGCCGCGCTAGACGGGGATACTGCGCCAAGGCTGCGCGCCTGGCGGAAAACTCCCCCAGGGGATCGAAAAACACCTGTCCATGCCGGATCAGGTACAGTTCGTATTCGCGCACCCCACTCGGGGTACCTTCGAGCCATTGCTGCCACTGCGCAGGTGGCCGAGCAAAGCCCAGCCAGTGTTCCAGATAGCGATCCACCGAGGAGACTTCGATGTTCGGGGTCAGACCGCAATAGCGGTAGCCGAGCCATTCTCGCGGGGCTGCCTCCTC
>CAZDYZ010000513.1:0-1870 GCA_964509525.1 uncultured Acidobacteriaceae bacterium | reverse complement strand
AGAAACGCCACTCGCCATAGGGCGACAGGTTCCGCGGTATCGACGCGCCGGGTTCAAGGTACAACATGTTGGTGGGCAGCGGGGCATTGTTGTCAGCGTCGTGGCAGCTCTGGCATTGATTCGAAGTAACGAACAGCGAAGGGCCTCCGCTTGCAGGGGGCTTCGAAAGCACGAAGTCCGACGACTCAGGCACCATGCAGGGGACAGTGGTGTCCCCGGGAAGCGTCTTCACATTGGCAAATATCGAGTTCGGCAATCGCCCTGTGAATCCAGATGGCGGATCCGGTCTGACTTGCGGTCGCGAAAGCATCGCCTGGACCCAGTTCGAAAGCTGGGCGTGCGCGGATATCGCGCCCGCGGGTGTCGATCCGGCTTCGGATGATGATATGGCCGGGTCTGCCGGCTTCTTCTTGATAAAGTCCGGGCTGGAGAAGGTCCCCATACCGGTTCCATCTGTCTGCGCCGAGGCATGGCAGCCTGCGCAGTTGAGAGCAGTGGGGCCTGTTAGCGGGAAATTTTCCTGTGGATCGGCGCACCCTGTGGTCGGGGAAGCCGCGGGGACCGCGCTGGCACCGACCTCCGTCCCAACAACCGCCCAATACCATCCGTCCCACCACAAGCTCGAGTCGTGGATCATCACGCTCCAAAACTGGATTTTGGAAGGCGGATCGCTTTGATTAGCGTACTCTTCTTTGATCGCGATCGCGCCGTCAGGGACCGGCCCCTTTCGCTCACCTTTGGCCATCCATTTGAACAGCAAAGGTGAGTAATAGATCTTGATGAAGGTGTCATGAATGTTCTGGCTGGTGCGGTTCGTCGCGTCGTGCTTCCAGTTCTTGTAGCATCGCTTCATGGCGAACGCATCCAAGCGATCCTTAAAGGCTTGCGAGGTATCCGGCGGCGGCAATGGTTTGCAAGCACCCGTAACAGCTGCCGGGGCGTTCGTACTGGCGCTGCTATAGCTGCCGCCGCACAAACCAGTGGCCACAATCACCAGAAACGCAACAAGTCTCTTCCTCATCTCACCGTCCCCCGGGTCCGATCCAATGATGTATCTACATTGGCAACTTCACTAGCCCGCTCACTGGATATTTACCAGTCCGGAGCTACTGATCTTCAGTTTCCAGTTGGCAATCTCGGGGTAACTGCTGCCGACCTTCAACTGGCTCGCGTAGTTGATCAGCCTCTGGGTGTCCGGACCAGTTGCGTCCGTAGCGCGCTCAGCCAGGTAGTAGGGAGGAATGCTCTGGTAGTACACAGTGGCCTGGACTGACGCCGCGTTCGCGAGTGCCGGCGTCAGCGGTATCCGGTAGCGCATCATGCTGCAGCCGCATCCTGATGTATAGCTCGGGTCTCCTCCCACGCCCACCGGAGCGAGGATAGCGGCATTGGGACCGGTCGGAGAACTGCCCAGTGGCCGAATTCGATTGTCCTTAACCTTGTTAGCGAGGGCGATGAAACTGGTGGTGAAGAGCCCCTGGGGATCCTGGACCTGCTCCTCGTAAATCTGTACCTGCTCGTCGCTGGTGATCGGATTGCCGGTCCAGAAGTGCGGTTGGATGGCCTGCTGGGTCGAGCTGAAGAATTCGGTGACCAACTGCTTCCCGCCGGTGTCGACGATCACGCCGTTGGCGTCGGTCCCGCCGGATTCCCCCAGCACCTTGCCGCTGGCGTCGAGCACCTGGAAATCCAGGAACGCGCGCCGGAAGCTCACGCCCGAAGGGAGATTGTGGCCGACCAGGCTCGTCACCGTAACGTCGGCCTGGAGATTTCCGCCGGTCATTGTCGGGGTGCCAACGGTTACCTGCGCGGTAGCGTTCTGCGCCAGGTTTTCCCCTTCGTGAACCGCGAGTTTTTGACTGGGCAGTGG
>CAZDYZ010000512.1:0-2370 GCA_964509525.1 uncultured Acidobacteriaceae bacterium | reverse complement strand
AATCGGCGCACGAGAGCACGGCAGCGAAGGGCTCTTGCTTACCTACGGTCCGCTCTTTCAGAATCGCTAGGTCATGGTCAACCGACGTGAGCTGATTCGCGGCGAAACGCTGGTTGCCTGCGAGCAATTCTTGCAGAGCCGCATCTGGACTCAGATTGGTCTGGGCACTAAGCTTTTCAGCTCCTGCCAACTGGATTCCAGCTTCCGCCGCAACTCCAACCACCGCACTTGAAAGAACAGCCTGAAGAAACTGTCTCCTGCCGGAATCTGTGCGAATGCGTGCATTTTCTGGCATGTGCCATGACCTCCTGACCATTCATAGCGATTCATTCTTAACGCCACTGTTGAGGGCCCCGAGCCGCTCGGATGCTTTACTCAGTTGCCGACTGGAACCCACACGTTATCCGGAGCCAGAATCTCAGAATTTGAAAGTTCAGTCTGGACACTGATGCGTTGGAATCCAGCCTTTTTTCCCGGTACGGCCTGGAAAACCACGTAGTACTGATTGGACAGCATCTTCTGCAAGCGTTCCAAATACGGCTTAAAACTGACCAGGCTTGAGGTTCCAAGAGAAAAGCATTCGCCACCGGTTTCATCTGCAATCTTGGTGAGCCCAGAAAGACCAATCTGTAGGTCCCAAGAGCTTCGGCCGGCCCGGCCGACTCCTTCCGCATACAGTGAATAGACAATGACGTTGTAGCGCTGGCTGATTTCACTGGCCGAGGTGGCGTCGGTACTGATGGTGGGCATACTGTGATAGACAGCACCGTATCTTGGTCCCAGACGGGAGGGCTGAGGCTTTTCACCCCGCAGCCGGTCGATTCCGTCCGTAACCATCAAAACCTCGCGCCGCACATTCTGTTGCGGCCAGTTCTTTGCCAAGCTAATCAGCGACAGGTAAGGGCTGTCCATGCTCGAAAAAGCACCCCGAGGCAGGCGTACTGCCTTGACGGCAAGATCATGATCAGCCGTGAAATTCTGAGCAACGCTGACAGTGGCGTTCGACATATAGGCGACGCCGATTACAGTCGAGGGCGGTTGAGCCGCAATGAAATCCTTGATGTCATTGAGGTTGTTCGCAACCGATGTGCTGAGCGTGTCATCAATCAGAATCATCAACTGAAGCGCGGCGTTATCGCCCCGGGCGGGAATTAATTGCGTAACTTTTAGAAAGTTTTTGCCTTGTTTGACCTTCACATCTTCGCGTTGCAGGGACGGAAGCTCACTCTCTGCCCCCAACGCAACGTCTGTGATAACTAGGTGAACCTGAATCGTCGGGACTGCTTTCTCTTGTGAGCTTGCGATCTGCGCAGAAAGCGTTGTAACTGCTGCGAGAACGGCAGCGACGCCCAGCCTGAATGTAAATAGCAGGAATCTTCGTGGCTCCATCAGAGGTTCTCCTTGCGTATGTTGTGCCGTCGACTTTTCTGAGTTCTGCTGAATTAGCTCAAGTTCGGCTTCCGGGGTCTTTGAATTGCGCCAAGCCGCAGTCCAGCAGACAGCGATCTTCGGCAAGACCCAAACGAGCGGCTTGTCCAGCCTTTTCCAGTCCTCCAAGAAAATGCAGGTAAATCCCCCGAAAGATTCCCATCTGGCGGCTGGATTGCAGGACGTGCAACTCATGGTCCCCACAAAAAATTGCGCAAGCGTAGAAGTCGCCACTTCCGTGTGTCAAGCGAATCGCAGCGATCTGCCGTTAATTTTCTGTTAATCGCTTGGCTGGAACAGCAATCTGGGAGGAGTTACCTGTTGCAAAAAACTCCCCTCTCACCAACTAAGCCAGCTCGGACCAACTTCCGGGTCGTCATGCCCGCGCCCCCGCCCATCGCTGTGCCACACGACGCATACGCCGCGCGCGGGATCGCTCGCCAATTTGTACACAAAATGATGCGAAAGTTTACTCGAAAGTTACTACACTCGGCAGCTTCGGAGCGCGCTGTAGCCTATCCCGTCAACCGCCCTCCCCGACCATCGGGTTGCAGGCCCGCAGCCCCGATGTTCAACCTTCCCACTCCCCGTGCGGATCGCCCGCACCCCGCCCACCTGTGGCGCACGAGCAGGGACCTGAGCGTCCGAGCGAGCAACTCCCACACCACATGCCTCACCACGAGCGTGCACGGCCTAGCCCAGTATTTTACGAGCGTTCCGCAGAATGTTCGCCTTTTGTTCGGGGCGCGATTTGGGGCGCGATTTCCCGTTCCCTTCCCTCCTCCCGTCAACCGAAGCGAGGGAGAGTGTATGGCGGATGCAGATCTGTACACACCCCGCCTGTCGCCCATCACGCAAGCCCGCATAAATACTGGCTCAGATCGCCATGACGTGCGTTTTGCCCGCGTCAATTGCGGCTCCGGGCGATGTGCGACTGCGCCT
>CAZDYZ010000511.1:0-1864 GCA_964509525.1 uncultured Acidobacteriaceae bacterium | reverse complement strand
GTGGGCCAGCAGCGAATGCGGAGGACTGGTTGAGCTTCACTGTTTCCCGTCCCGATTTTTCCTCAGAGCCGTTTCTCCTGAAGGTCGAGCGCGCCATGCTGGCGTCGCCTGAAGTGCTGTTCCGGGCGTGGACGGAACAGTTCGATCGCTGGTTTGCCGCCCCTGGCTCGGTATTGATGAAAGGCGAGATCAACACTCCGTTCTTTTTCGAGACTCACTTCCAGGGAGCTCGGCATCCTCACTACGGTCGGTTTCTGCGACTGGAGCGCGATCGGCTTGTGGAATTGACCTGGCTCACAGCCGCTACCAAGGGTGCCGAGACTGTGGTAACTGTCGAACTCGCACCCGACGACGGCGGCACGCTGCTCCGTCTCACCCATGCCGGCTTTCCTGATGAAGAGTCGAAAAGCCGGCACGAGGAAGCTTGGCCCAAGGTGCTGGCGCATCTCGATGAGAAGATGTTGGCAGGTACGTGACGCAGTCTATGCCACGCGTGCCCGAACCCAGGGTGGCCTTGGAATTACACGCTGAGCAGTACTATCCGTGCCGGAGTGGAGGCAAGGGTCCATGCTGGCGGTTCGATGCGCCTGAGCTTCACCGTGCGGTACAACAGAAAAACGGCAGCTGACAGACACACCATCACGGCAACGATAGAGGCCTCGGGCCCGAAAAGGCCTCCAGTCAGCAGGCGAGGACCGGTTAGTGAACCGCGCAGCCATCCTGAGTGAGCGGTGCTTCCTGACACTGACATGCCGAAGACAGAGCCTTCAGTGAAATTCCATCCGATATGCATTCCGATGGGCAGCCAGAGGCGATCGGTTACCGCATAGGCGGCGCCCAGCAGGACTCCGGCCTCCAGCACGATGGCCGTCGAACTGCTAAGGCTGGCTCCGCGGTTGCCAAGGTGAGCCAGGCCGAACAGCGCAGAGGTGAACACTAACGCGCCCCAGGTGCCCACAATCCGCGAGCTGAGGCGGAAAAAGATGCCGCGAAACAGGAGTTCCTCCACGACGCCGGCCATCACGGCCAGCACGAAGCCGCCGGCCACATCTTTGAAACCACCCCATCCGGTGGGATGGTAGACGCCCATCGCCCACAGGATAGTCATCACGGCGGAGAAGAGAGCGACACCGGTAGCCAGTCCGGTGCCAATTTCAGGCAGAGCGCGGCTGGGTGCGAGTTCGCGCACAGAGCGCCGCTCGATCCATCGGGCGCCGGCAAGGTACGCCAGCAGAAATGTCGCGGCCAAGACCAAAGGGACCACGCTGGTGGGAAGATGCTTGCGGTACGTATTTTGACAGGCGACGAGGGTTAACAAAGCGACCACCATGGTCAATAGCCCGAAACCCACCTCTTTCCATCGACTTCGCACTTTTCTCACCCTCGCTGTGATACGCAAGCGCCACGGACAACTTTATCCGTAGTGCCGGGTTGGGAAAGCAAGCTGCCAGAAGAACTGCAGCTGCAAGCTGATAACAGCGATGAACAGAGCAGTCTGTAGGGGTGCCTCGACGTGCGACACGCGGCAGGTGCGGTTATCATCTCCTGCAGAGTATCCTCGCTTACGAATGCGCAGCGAGATCGAACAGCGATCTTACTATGCTTCACGCAGTGCCCTGGTAATTGGCATGCGCGAAGCGCGGAGCGCCGGCAACAATCCCCCGAAGAATCCCATGGCGACTGCGAAAAACAATCCAACCACCAGGGTTGGGAGTGTGATCCTGAACGCAAATGCCAGCTCACTGAAGCTATTGGTCTGTCCAGTTCCCGCAGTATAGCCGTTCATGGTGAAGGCAATGAGACATCCAAGGATGCCGCCGAGAACCGCTAACAGCACCGATTCCAATACAAAAGAAAACAGGAT
>CAZDYZ010000510.1:0-5722 GCA_964509525.1 uncultured Acidobacteriaceae bacterium | reverse complement strand
CGTGCTGCGTCGGCAAGTGTGCATGCGACTTACGAGGTGCCCTCCGTGCACGAGCCCCCGAAATCTTCATGGGCCAGACCCGAGCCGTTGGTTCAGGCGGAACCCAAGTCGCATCTCGCCGACGGGACGCCACACCGAATTTCATACGCTCCCGGAGATTTTGAGGACATCTCAGAGATCGTGCGCCATGCCGAGCCGCTGGAGGTCGCTCGCGAAGAGGCACCTGCAATTGAGACGGTTAGCAGCAGCGTGAACATCACTTACGATCCTGATGATCTCGAGATTCCTGCTTTCATGCGCAAGCGAGGTGAAAGCTAGCAACCGGAAGGGCAGGTGCCAATAGAGCGCGAGGTGCTCCAGCGAAGATTGCAAGGAGGAAGAAGCAGCTTGCTGGTAGCGCTTTGTCGGATCGAAAGCCCGCCAGTCAGGGGAATGCACTGCGCGGCATTCTCAACGGATGGCACGACACCTATTTCTGCGCCCGCCTGGTCTGGTCTTTACTGTATCGGATGCGGCTTCTGCGACATCAGCTCCGCGAAGCGCTTATCTTCGCGGAGGCTTGCGAATTCGGCGTCAGTGTATACCTTTCGGATATTTTTGTACCCTTCCTCCATGGCTTTGCGCAGATATTCCAGTGAGTGGTCTATATCGCCAGCTTGGGCGTACATCTTCGCCACCATGAAGGAAAATGCAGCACGGTCCTCGGGCGAGGTCGTCTGCGCCATGATACCCGTCTTGGAGACGCGATCGAAGATATTGGGATCGAGAGTGTAAGCTGCATGGTACTCGTTTGCAGCACGTTTGAAATCGTGCATAGCGAAGTAAGACGATCCCATATTGTAGTGGAATACCGCGTCGGTTGGGCGCAGTGACAAGGCCTTCTGGTAATAACGTATCGACTTACCGTAATTCTCTTTCCGAAACTCCATGTAGCCGCGATTGTTGTAACCTTCGGCGGCGTGCTTGTCGAGTTTGATTGCTTTATCGAAACACTTCGTCGCTTCTTCGCTGCGCTGCATTAGCAGGTAGTCCATGCCCGCTTTGTTCCACAGCAAAGCAGATGGCTGCTTGGCTAATGCCGCCTTGTAGAAATCGAGAGAGTCCAGGAAACGCTTCTGGGCGCGAAACAGATCACCTTGTTCTTCTAACTCCTGGGCCGAAGCACTAGGGTTGGGAACAGCTGGGGGAGGATTGTCCTGCAGATCGTCTCCAGCCAGAAGGCATGTGGTTAGAAGCACGCACACCGCGAGGCAGATTTGCAGCGGCAATGCCCGCGACAATGGAAGATCACCCATAACCAGATTCCGGAGCTACATACTAGAGATAATAGACCTATTTTGGTGGTGGCTTGTTCCCAATATCTGCGTTTCCCGCCCCGGTGTTCTGTGATTGGTCCCCGTTACTGTCTCGCCGTCCGAACAGCCTGCTGAAGAACCCCTTCTTCTTCTTGGGAGCAGGTTGTTGTTCGGGGGCAGTTTGGCTGCTTGCCGCCTGCTCCGGGACTACGTTCGAGGGTCCTGGAACAGCGCCGTTAGTGGTGGTTGGTGGAGGCGCGACCGGCGGAGTGCCTAATCCGAAGATCCTGGAAAAAGTACCCCGGTGATCAGCGAACGCCTCATCGCAAGTTTCCGTCGGCTCGGTGCCGGCGATAAAGGCGACGGTATAATCCTGGGGGCAGGTCGACGTCGCCAGCCGGTTGGTCAGCTTGTCCAGTGTTACTTCGACTACGCCCGATGGTGCAGGGAAGCTCTTCGCGCTCGAATATTGTGGAATTCTTACCGCCCGCTTCATGAACTCCGCCCAAATGGGCGCAGCCGTCGAGCTGCCGCTCAGCTTCAGGTCGGTGTAGTCATCATTGCCGACCCAGACGATGCACAGCAGGTTTGTCGTGTATCCCGCAAACCAGGCATCGTGGGAGGTTCCGGTTTTACCCGCTGCCGGCGCCTCGAAGCCCCTGGCGCGAACAGTGTAACCCGTGCCATTGTTGATCACGCCTTCCATCATCGTAGTAAGTACATAGGCCACCCGCGGGTCGAGCACTGATTTGCTATCGGTATGATAGGAGCTGACGGCCCTGCCGCGTGAATCGCGCACGGACTTCACCATGATCGGCGAAAGGCGCGTCCCGGCGTTTGCGAATACTGTGTAGGCCCCCGCCATCTCCAGCGGAGTGGCATCGTATGCGCCGAGAGCGATCGCCGGAGTCGCCTTCACACTGCTGATTCCGGCTGCCTTAGCCAAGGCCGCTACCCTCTCGAAACCGGTCTCTTGTGCGACTTTCACAGTTGCGTTATTCAGGGATTGGGCGAGGGCATATCGCGCGGTCACCTCGCCGTGATACTCCTGCTTATAGTTGCGAGGCTCATATACCTGATCGCCGTAGGCGATGCTGACCGGCGAATCGTCCACCAGTGTGGCAGGTGTGAACACGCCATTATTTCCGCCGTTACCGGCGCCGGGACTCGGATCATCGGTGGTGGCCGTCAGCCTTTCACCGCTTAAGGCTGTATTGATGGCCGCAGCGTAAACGAACGGCTTGAAGATAGAACCGGTGGGGCGTTTCGCGATGGCATGGTTCAGCTGGCTCAAGCCGTAGTTCCTACCACCCACTAATGCCAACACCTCACCTGTGTGGGGATCAATTGCCACCAGCGCTACCTGGGGCATAGGTCCGGAATCGACGGTGGTCTCTATCTTCGCGTCCTTGCCGCTGCCGACCTTGGTCTTATGTGTGCGCCGTTTCGTCACCTGCTCGTCCACCAGCTTCATGCCCTCATCAACGGCTTCAGCGGCGGCGCGCTGCAAGCTGGGATCGAGCGTGGTGTAAATCCGAAAAGCGTGATCGTTTAACTCAGTCTCGTTGTATTGATTGGACAGTTGGTCCTTCACCAGATCGACGAAATACGGTGCGTCGCTGGCCTCGACATTGGGGGTGGCCAACTTCAGAGGAGTGGCTTTCGCATGCTCGGCCTCGTCACGTGTAATGGCTCCCGTTTCGACCATCGAGTCGAGTACCAGGTTGCGGCGCTCCAGCGCACGCTTGGGGTTCTTGTACGGCGAAAGGTAATTCGGCCGCTGGATAATTCCCGCCAGCAACGCTGCCTCCGGAAGCGTCAGGTTCTTGATGTCCTTATTGAAATAGGCATGCGAAGCCTCGGCAAAGCCCGCTATGGTGAACGAGCCACGCTGTCCCATGTATACCTGGTTGGCGTACATCTCAAATATTCGCTGTTTGCTGAACCTGCGCTCCAGTTCGACCGCGATCAGCATCTCCACCATCTTTCTCTTCAAGGTCTTTTCCGGAGAGAGGAAGAACCCACGCGAGAGCTGCATGGTTATGGTGGAGCCGCCTTGGCCATGGCGGCCAAAACGCAGATCAACGGCTGCGGCTTCTATCAGCCGGAGATAGTTCACGCCGCTGTGCTGGAAGAAGCGACGGTCTTCAATCGCCAGAACGGCATTCACCATGACCTTGGGTATGTCGTCGAAGGTAACTAGCTCGCGTTTGGAGCGCTCCTGGCCCTCAAAAAGAGCAGTGACCAGTTGCGGCTCTAGTTCGTAAGTGTCGATATCCGGCTTTCCGGTTTCGGAGATTGTGCTGATTTTGCCGCCATCAAAGGTGATAACCGCAGAGTTGGAACCTTGAAACGACTCGGGCCCGGGAGCTATCCGGATCGAATGCGACACGACGCGAAAGTGACCGATAGGAGAATCGACCTCTTTGCCTTCCTGCGTGTATCCTGCGCGGTGCAGTTGGGTAGCAATTTCCTCGGGATCCATCCTGTCGCCGACAGAAACGGTTTGCGGCCGCGCGTAGATCTTGGCCGCGTTGCTGAAGATCGGCCCCGCCATGCGGCGATCGACGATCCTCTGGTACTTGACGTAGAAGTACGCGAAAATCGTTACGAAGACGATACTGGCAATCAGAAAACCGGCTAGAAACAACTTCACCAGGGGGTCGCCGAACGAGAAGTGGTGTGCCTGTGCTCCCCTTGTTCTAACGGCACGGGGACCTAACCGGGGAGCGCTGCGAACCGGGCGCCTGGTGCTATCAGATAACTTAAGTTTGATTGCCACGTTGATGAATGTGCAGAGAAACCGCCCTGAAATAAGACGTTCACGCGGTATCTTCCGTCAACTAAGACGACGGTTTTTATGAGCAGGTCCCTAATTTTTCAACACCTTAAGCGAGACCTAGAACCGGGGACCTCCATCGCGCCGTTCTTAACCAGTTGAAGCCCGACGCACGGCCCGACAACCGTGCCGACGTCGCCAGAGCAATCCTTATTGTAATGCAGGGCGCGGGTTGTGAAACACGAAACAGGCACTGCGCAGGACTGGGTAAATCTGTGTCTAACGGCCTGTCGGTTGCACCAGATCCGTGCGCGTGGGGACGTTTTTGTGGATTGTTCTTGTGCAACCCCTCCTTGGTTCCTGACCCGGATAGCGCCGGACCCTGGCTTACCACTCGCTGTGGTAACAGATGCCCCCCATGAGAAATCTATGCCGCGCCGATTCAATGCCCCTGCCGACGAGCCACGGCACCTCCCCATCTTCCCGTGCCGCCTCTGGCGACGATCCTGCAGTTTAAGTTTAGGATTAAGCGGAGAAGTGACGGCAGAGGTTACTTCTCCGAAGAAGTTACGTCGAATCTTTCTGGGTTCTCCACAAACAGTTGAGGATTGCTCGTGAAGCCATTTATCTTCGCCCTCGCTGTGACATTCCTGATCAGCGTGCCTGCATTCGGACAGGATGCCGGCAGTGCAACCCAGGACAGCAGCACGACCAGTGGTGACAAGACCCAGCCTAATGAGGCCAAAGGCACCTCTCTCATCGGCTGCCTGAGTGGGCCCGATAGCTATGGCAAATACACGCTCCGCAGCATGTCACATCGCACGGGCGTGGAGGTGATCGGCTCGGACGAACTGAAAGACGATTCGGGCAGCAAGGTGAAGCTGACTGGCTCATGGAAACCAGGCGATCAGCCACCAGATGCTGCGAAGGGAAAGGAATCTCGCAAGTTCCAGGCGACGCAAATCGAAGTGCTGGCGGATAAGTGTCAGGCTCCTACCGAGAAGACGCCCGTCAGCAAGCGGAAGCAGCAACAACAGCAGCAAAAGAGCAGTGCAACCCAGCACCCGGGCGTTGCGAGTAACCCGCAGTGAAGGCCCAGGATTTTGGCGATGTCGGAGGCGGACGTCGACTTCGCATGTTTCCTCGCCGCCGACGTGTTAGCTACGGGTTCCTCCTTGCGCGCGACAAAGGCGAAAGTGTATTGGCGGTGGAATACCGCGAACACGTATTCAGAACATCTTCTTCGAGTCCAGCAATATCGTAACTGGTCCGGAGTTGACCAGCTCGACTTCCATCATCTGCTGAAAGCGACCAGTCTCGCAGTGCAGGCCATGGTCGCGAATACGCCTCACAAAATGTTGGTATAACGCCTTCGCCTGTTCTGGAGGCGCTGCCGCAGCGAATGAAGGCCGCTTGCCGCGCCGCACATCCCCAAAGAGGGTGAACTGGGAGACTGCCAGCACGGCTCCCCCTACCTCCGCCACGCTCAGGTTCATTTTTCCGGCTTCATCCTCAAAGATGCGCAAGCCGGAGACCTTCTCGGCAAGGTACTCAGCGTCGGCCTCCCCGTCCTGCTGTGCTACCCCCAGCAGCACCAGCAGGCCTTTGGCAATTTCTCCCGTCAGTTTGCCATCTACTCTTACGCAGG
>CAZDYZ010000509.1:0-3536 GCA_964509525.1 uncultured Acidobacteriaceae bacterium | reverse complement strand
GGTGCGTCTGGTGTCTTGCGCCGTCTGCAACAGCTTCTGCAACGCGTCGAAGTCGCGATCTTTGGTGAGAGGCAACCCCTGACCTTCAACGGTTCGTGATTTGGCGGACCCGCGGCGGGGAGCGACCGCCGCGGCGGGACTCTCGACATCGTCGCCGAATTGCAGCCATATCTTGCCGTGTCCATCACCGCAGCCGGCGTCGTGCAACATGAATTCGTCCGGTCCAACCGTGATCAGCCCTTCGACGCTGACAAGACCTTCGTTGTATGTGTCGGGGTGCAGGGTGAGCGCGCACGCCGTTGTGTCGAACGGCCGCTCCTGCGCTGCGATCGTAGAAAAGGGCCACAAACAGGGAGTCGCCGCGAGCAGCAGGAATGCGCGCGCTGCCGCAGCCTTAGATTGCAGGTTCATCTGTAGTCAGTTTACGCGACGCGATTTATGCAGCGCGCACGCTGGGAAGATTGGTGTTTGGTGTGTCTGTCCGAGCTTTTGGCACGAAAGATGTCTCTACTGAACGAATTGGATGCCCCCCGATGTCGTACCTACGCCCTTACTCGGGAGATTTCATCCTGGTTGTGGGTGGACCCTTAAGATGCGGGCGCAGGTTGTATATACTCTATCGCCACCATGACGCATCCGAGGTTGAGCTCTTTTCTGCTACTACCCTTGATTCTGATGAGCACTGCCGCGGTCGCACAGGACCGCGTGGCTGCTGCCCTCGATTCGTTGCCGTCCGTCAAGAGGATCGACCAGGTTGCGATCTCACCCGATGGAGCGCAGGTAGCGTATATCGTGGATGGCCGAATCTCGGTGGCGACGGTGACGGGTGGAACGCTACACCATCATAGCCGACCAGAACACGGCGACAGGAGACGTAACGTGGTCTGCCGACAGCCACCACATCGCTTGGCTGAAGGATTTGCCAGGAGACGTGCCTGCATCGCAGCTGTGGACCGCGTCGGCCGACGGCAGCAGCCTCGTGAAACTCGCCGATCTGAAGGGCTATGCCGAGACGCCGCGCTATTCGCCGGACGGAGCGAAGCTCGCCATCCTATATATAGGGGATATGCCGCGTGTGGCTGGACCCCTGCAACCGATGACGCCGCTGGCCGGTGTGGTGGGGGAGAAAATCTTCGAGCAACGGGTTGTGGTGGTCGATCTGGGAACGAAGAAGTGGACGCAGGTCACGCCGGCGGATGTTTACGTTTACGAGTCCGACTGGATGCCGGATTCCAACGGTTGGGCGGTGATTGCCGCACACGGATCGGGTGACAATTAGAATGCCAGCTAGCATCGCTGCAACCCCAAGTCAATTTGCTCATGCGCCATATACAAAGCCTTTGTATTTATTGGAGGTCGTCTGGTAATTGTGCCAGTTGCTCGACTTCAGGGCAGCAGACTAGACTTTCACGCGAAGCAGAACAAACGAGCCGGGAAGCGTCGCAGGACGAGTGCGTCTGGACGCAACGCCCAAGTGCGGGCTGAGGAGCCGTCGCCAAAGCTTGTAGCCGTTCAGTCATCACCATTCGGAAGGGAGCTTATGCTACGTACTCGCAAGCTGATTTTTGCTGTAAGTGCCATCGCGATTGTTCTCACGACGGTTTTTTGCAACAAGCAGGAAGGTCCGGTGCGTGAGGCAGTTTCGCACAAGGACGATTACCAGCAAGCCTACATCTACGGTTTCCCGATGATCGCGGCATACAAGGCCATGTACGAGTTCACCATCGACAAGTCGAATTCGCAATACAAAGCGCCGTTTAACACCATCTGGAACGATTCCAAGACGTTTACACCGAAAGACACCGCCATCGTCACACCCAACGCCGACACGCCCTATTCGCTGCTGGAGATGGACCTGCGTGCGGAGCCCTTAGTCATCTGCGTGCCCAAGGTAGACAAGAGCCGTTACTACGCCGTGCAGCTGTCGGACCTTTACTCTTACAACGTGGGATATATCGGCAGCCGCGCAACTGGTAACGCCCCCGGTTGCTACTTGGTGGCCGGGCCGAACTGGAAGGGCGAGACACCCAAGGGCATCAAAAAGGTCTTTCCCATCGAAACGCAATTCGCCATTGCGATCTACCGCACGCAACTGTTCAACGCGGCGGACATGCCGAACGTCATCAAAATTCAGAAAGGCTATTCGGCACAGCCGTTGTCTGCTTATTTAAAACAGCC
The DNA here is from genome assembly GCA_964509525.1 of uncultured Acidobacteriaceae bacterium. Classification (GTDB taxonomy): domain Bacteria; phylum Acidobacteriota; class Terriglobia; order Terriglobales; family Acidobacteriaceae; genus Bog-257. The sequence continues at coordinate 1,358 of CAZDYZ010000509.1, read as the reverse complement.
GGCGCCGCCGGCTGCTCCAGCCATTGACTGGCCAGCGTTCAATGGCGAGGAACCGTTCAAGCTCCAATTCCCGAAGTACCTCGGCTTCCTGCTGCAATTCTGTCCGGAGAACCAACAGGACAAGGACATTCGTGCCAAGCTGGCGGCCGTTGGCATCGCGCCGGGACAGCCGTGGGACGAGAGCAAGCTTTCCGAAGCTCAGAAGGGTGAGCTGGCCATCGGGGTGAAGGAAGGCTTCGACGCCATTAACAAGCGGGTGGAGAACATCGGGAAGAACATCAACGGCTGGCAGGTCGCCGCGGCCACAGGGGATCGGTTGTTCTATAAAGGCGACTATCTCTTGCTGGCAGCAGCGGCAAAAGCAGGAATCTACGGCAACGACCCCGAAGAAGCCATGTACCCGTTGACGAGAAAAGACGGCACGGGTGCGGATCTTGACGGCAGCAAGCATAACTACACGCTGGCGTTTGCGAAGGGCGAGTTGCCTCCGGTGAATGCCTTCTGGTCGATCACGATGTACGACGGCAAGACGCAGTTGCTCATCGAAAATCCGATCAACCGCTATCTCATTAACTCGCCGATGCTGCCTAGCCTGAAGAAGAACCCGGATGGCTCGCTCACGCTGTACATCCAGAAGGACGCACCGTCGGCGGAAAAGAAAGCCAATTGGCTGCCCGCTCCGGACGGCACGATTTATATGGTCATGCGTTTGTACTGGCCGAAAGAGCCGCCGCAGCCCTCAATACTGCCTCCGGGGGATGGCACCTGGCAGCCACCGGCGGTTACAGTGGCGCAATAATTCGCAACCGACTCAAGCACAAGGAGAAGACCTGTGGTCAAAAAGCTGATTGTCGTAGCGCTGTTTCTCACCGGCCTCTACGCCTTAGCGCAGGACGGCAAACTCAAACCCGGCGCGATCAAGGGTGAAATCTTGAGCTACACCAAGACGCGCAATTACGAATTCTGCGAGTTTTATGTGGGGTTCGGCCCGGTTGCCCCAAGTACGCAGATGGAATGCTACAACTCCACTGCTACCAGTACCGGTTGCCCGGCAGCGACCTTTGCGACGATCGAACCCAAGAAGCTTGCCGCCGACCTGGGCGCCTCCTACGTCTTCTTGAATCCCGTGAAGCCAACCGCCCAGAAATGGTGGGTCATGGACGAGATATACGTTTATGCCGCGGGACAAACTTACGACTTCGCGAGCGTAAAAGCGACCTGGGTGGCCAGAATGTCGGTGGCGGACCTGGAAGCGGCAGCCAAGGCCAGCCAGACCCCCTATCAACCCTTGACTAACACGCAGTTGTCGAAATGGGTGTTTAAGAAGGGCAACACGGTCTTCCTGCTGCGCGCGCCAG
>CAZDYZ010000508.1:0-9054 GCA_964509525.1 uncultured Acidobacteriaceae bacterium | reverse complement strand
GCGAATCTCAACTCACCTGAGCAGACGGTGATCTCGGGCAGTAAGACTGCTGTCGAGCGTGCTGCCGAATTGGCCAAGCAGCGAGGTGCGAAGCGGGCAATCATGCTGCCGGTGAGCGCGCCATTTCACTGTGCGCTGATGCAGCCCTCACAAGACGCTCTGGCGGTGGATTTGCGGGCGCTGACATTTCATGCGCCGGAAATTCCGGTGATGGGCAACGTGGATGCGACTCTAATCACGACCGCAGACCAGGCACGCGATGCGCTCATCAGGCAAGTGACGGGAGCTGTGCAGTGGAATAAATCCATGCGCGCTCTGCTTGCGCTGGGCGTGCACAGCCTTGTCGAAGTCGGACCTGGCAAGGTGCTTTGCGGACTGATGCGCCAAATTGATCGCGCTTGCACTTGCTTTAACGTGGAAGACGAGGCTTCACTGCAAAAAACGATGAATCATTTCAGCACAATGTCGCCCAAGCCGGATTAGCCGGTCTTTCAGACACAATTTATGGCGTCCCCGCTTTCAGCGACTCCGCAGAAAGCACAAAGCGGTTTCGCGGTCTGGTCTTCGACCACCGCTTCAGGGTAAGTGTTCTAATTTGATTTAATAGGGCGAGAACCCAAGGGTCTTGTCGTCCTTCTGCACCCAGATGTGGGCCTTGTCGCTGACTCGCTGGTTGACGGTGACCACTACCACTACTCCGCTGGCGGTAGCAAAAGGCGAGCCACTATAGCCCTCCGGCACCTTTGCTCCATCAATGTGATGGCTCTTGATGATGCCCCATTCGCCGCTGGGCCCCCAGTCGTTAATGAAGTCGTTGTACGGGTAGCGGGAGTACCTATCGGGGTGCTGCTTCCACTCTGGGTCCTGCATCCAGATGCCATAAGCTGCCTCGTAGTTCTGCTGCTGAAGTGCATCGAAAAAGCGATCAACCACACGCTCCTCCGGCCAAAAACGGAGGGTCCAGCACAGGATACCGATAGCGATCACCGCGCCGATAACGGCGATGATCCGTAGTCGTTTCCGGCGCGCACCTGCAGCGTCGTAGGGCTGGGCCTCAAACAGGGTCATGGCAAGTAGTCTACTCGGACCGGCGAAGGTCTGCGCAGTCCCAGGTCCGGTACCTCGACAATGTTGAGCCCCAGGCGCTTCCTAGGCGCCGGTGTTCACGGTATCGTTGTCCTGCGCTACGCAGCGAATGTGTGCCTGCGTCGGCCGGCCTCATCTCCTGCGTTCTTTCTTGAGCTCGAGCTGTTTCTTGGCAGCGGCTGTCTGTTTATGGAAATCTTTTGCCGTTATCGCTCAAGCATTTGGGTCTGATACAGCCTGTCACCGAAGCGATACAGTCGGACGCGAGTAGCTAAACTATGGACCGCTAAGCAACGGTTGTTCCAGGGGAACGATGGCGCAGACATCAACTCACCCTTTGCTATCACCGGACCCTGATCCTAGCGTGCATTTCCGGCCTTCGGCTCGTCGCGTTACTTGGTGGTGGCTACCGACTCGGCGACTGCCGCGATCTGCCGGCGGACACTCCGGCATGCCCTGCTCGCCAGTGATAGATATACGGCGCTGGCGGGCATGGTAGCTCTGCTGACCGCCGCGCTTCTGCTGCTGGCGCGGGTGTTTCCCATTAGTTACATTCGGGTCGCCAAGCTCCTAAACAAGACAAATTTTTCCTGCCTCCAGTAAGTCCTCTAGAAATGAATACCTTAAGGTCCCACTAACTAATCTTGATGGAGTATCTCGCGAGGGAAAATCTTCTCTGCCGTGTTTGAGATTTGAGCGATGTCAGAATTCGGAAAAGGGGAGTAAAGAATTGGTACTGTCGTCGCAGCCTGAAACGAGCTGGGGATTAGGCAGTTTCGTGAGTGCGACACGGCACGCAATTCCTATCTTGGGATTGACTGGGTAGTCAGTTGCCCCAGATCTTCTTCGGCTGCCGAGTCTGATGAGTGGAAATAGCAATCGAAACAGGTGGCACCGGCGGGTGGCCGGGGGGAAGAGCAATTCCCCAGGGACTGATCGCCGATCTGTTAAGATTTGGCAACGAATTGCCTTTGATTAACGTCTAACACCTGAGAACGCCCGCGTGATTCCCCACAAAATTGAAGCTGTGCAATGCGGCGACGTATAATTTTTATTTGGGCTTGTTAGCCGGAGGACATTCCTAATGGATTCGCAGGTTTCAGGTTTCAGGCAAGGATTTAAGCGCAACCGGTTTGCCTCGACCTTGGTGATCCTGGCGACTTTAACGCTAGGTATTCTGATTGGCACGGGGGTGTCCGGTGGCGTGAAGGGCAAGGAGAAGAACTCTTCTGCTGACGCGACTCCGTTGCAAGTGCCCTCGCCTGTAAAGTTGTCGAATCAGTTCTCACAGATCGCTCACCAATTGGAGCCCTCTGTAGTAAACGTCAGTACGGAGTCGACGATCAAAAACCCGCATGGGCGTCGCATGAGGCCACCCGGAGATGATGGCCAAGATGGTGGTGGCGAGGACAATCCTTTCCAGGACTTTTTTAATCGATTCTTCGGTGGCCAACCCGGGCAAGGGGGCCAAGGTGGGCCGGACGGTATGGGCGATTTGCGAGAGCGCTCCCTCGGTTCTGGCGTCATTGTCGACCCCAAGGGCTACATCCTCACCAACAATCACGTGGTGGAGAAGGCTGATCGCATTCGCGTCAAGCTGATGGAGGATCCTGCGACCGTAACCTACGACGCAACCGTAATCGGTGTGGACAAGGAAACAGATCTGGCGGTGATAAAGATTGATGCAAAGAAGCCGCTGCCGGCAGCCAAGTTGGGAAATTCTGACGCCATGGAAGTTGGCGATTGGGTGCTGGCCGTTGGCAGCCCCTTTGGCCTGGAGGAGACGGTGACGGCTGGCATCGTTTCTGCCAAGGGCCGAAATATCGTTCCCGACCGCCAGTTCGAGTCCTTTATTCAGACTGACGCCGCGATCAACCCTGGCAACTCCGGCGGGCCGCTGGTGAACATGAACGGCGAGGTAATTGGCATCAACACAGCCATCTACACCAGCGGTGGTGGATACCAAGGCGTTGGCTTTGCCATGCCTTCCAATACTGTGGTTCAGGTTTACAACCAGCTGATCGGGCCGGAACACAAGGTTTCGCGCGGCTCAATCGGGGTGGAATTTAACGCCATTCCGAACCCGGCCGTGGCCCGGGTTTACGGCGTCAGCAGCGGCGTGACCATCGCAAGTGTTATTCCGAACGGTCCGGCCGACAGAGCTGGCCTGAAAACCGGTGACACCATAGTTTCTGTGAACGGTAAGACGGTCAAGACTGGTGACGAGTTGGTGGCCGAAATTTCGGCTCTTAAGCCGGGCAGCAAAGCCACTCTAGGTTATGTCCGCAACAGCAAAGAGATGACGGCGGAAGTTACCATTGCTGATCGCGCCAAGCTTTTCGCCAGCCGGCTCGGCGAACAGGAAGAAGGCGGCGAACCAACCAAGCCACAGGAGACCAAGTTCGGCATCACAGTGAGAAGTATCACGCCGGAGATGGCCGATCGTTACCAGCTACCAAACACCAAAGGTGTTATTGTGCAGGAAGTGAAGCCGGATGCCTTCGGAGAGAACTGCGGGCTGGCTCGCGGTGACGTGATCCTTGAAATTAACAAACAGCCAGTTAACAATGAAGACGACTTCCGGAGGATTCAGTCGCAAGTGACGAGTGGTCAGGACGTAGTGTTCTTGGTCCGCCCGCGCGGCAGCCGAGACAATACCACGATCTTTGAGGGGGGTACTCTCCCGTAGGCAAAGACTTAGGAGCTGTTCGCACAACGGTTTTGTGGCGCTCGGGCATCCAACGTGCAGCCGTTCCCAAAGGTAAGCCGTGCCATTTTGGGAACGGGGGCTCGTTTTTCTGTTTCCCTTCCTTTACAGCTTCATTACAATGAGCTTTATTCTGGAATCCATAGATTTGTAGCAGAGGTGGTCCTAGCCTATGGGGAATCGGATTTTGCGAATCGTTTGTATGATTTGTGTGTTGTTGGGGTTAGCCGGAGTAACTTCGGCAACGACAACAACAAAAAGTCCAGGAACGAAGCGCTCACAGCCCTCCAAGACCCAGACCTCCGCTACTTCCAAGAATCACTCCAAGCACAGCACAAAGAGTGCATCCCGTTCTCACGGACAGCGTGGAATCGACGAGGAACGCACACGCCAGATCCAAGCCGCGCTGATTAACCAGCATTACCTTACTGGTGAACCAACTGGAGTTTGGGACCAATCCACCAAGGACGCCTTGACCAAATACCAGGCTGACAACGGCTGGCAGACCAAACTCACTCCCGATTCCCGCGCTCTGATCAAATTGGGGCTGGGGCCCGATCACAAGGGTTTGCTGAATCCAGATACCGCTAACATCCCGTCTCCTCATGAGCTTGGCATGGATAGCCAAGCACAGCCCGGCGGCGCGACCGACCAGCAATAGAAGAGCATTGGATCATGGATGAGGCGCGGCGATCCCGTGCCTTCTGGCCTTTCTGAACGATCCATGTAAACCCGCGAATTTCAGGACCGTGTTTGTGGAAGCACAGAGTTCACGGTCCGCGGGATGTGTTGGAGGTCGAAAGAGACACTGTCGCCGGTCCAGCCCGTGCTACTCTCAACTTGATTCCTGGCTGACCAGGGAATGAGGTGAGCAGTGAACCAGCAAGAGCATAATCTCCAGATGGACTATATCGAGTTTCCAGCCACTGACATCGAGGCCACCAAGCGTTTCTACGGCCAGGTTTTCGGATGGCGTTTTCAAGAGTGGGGTCCAGATTACATCAGCTTTAACGATGGCCGTTTAGGCGGCGGCTTCAGCACGGAGGCACAACCCGCAGACGCAGGTCCTCGGGCAAAGACCCGCGGAGTGTTGGTGGTAATCTACGCGATCTCACTGGACGAGATATACCGCAAGGTGAAGGAGGCGGGGGGAAAGGTCGTTCGCGAGATCTTCGAGTTCCCGGGAGGCAAGCGTTTCCACTTCCTCGACCCGAACAGCAACGAGCTCGCAGTGTGGAGTGAGTAAGTCCGAACGAGAGCGGGGCGACGCGCGGCCGGTCTGTCGACGCCAAGCATAGTACACCCCAACGACCACCGTACGGAAAATGCACAGTGTGCTCGCAAATTGCAGGTGTTCCTGAATGATCCGATCAGAGGCGGCAGACGCCAAACAGCCGCTTGAAAAACTCCATTGTCTTACCAAGAACATCGATCGAGAGGGAATCAATCCCACGGCGTTTGAGAGTCTCGACTCGGAGACAGGGTCTTCATTTCTTCAAGATTTCAAAGATTTGACTAGAATTAGGGAGAGATGGAGATGGGGTGCGTCGTGTACTGCTCCGCAAACGCGGCAGCGAAATCGTTAGATTAACCCAGTTCCCTGACGGAGCTATTGGTTGCACAAGATGCAAGAACAACCGGCAGTCGAGCCAATGGTGGCGATCCCCGAATTGGCTCGAATCCCTGGAGCAGAGGAGAGGACTACGACGCTTGACGGCGTCACATGGAAGTATTGGCACGCAGGTTCTGGTCCAGCCCTACTGCTGATTCACGGGTTTATGGGATATTCATTCTCCTGGCGGTTCAACGTCAGGCCACTGTCGCAGCAGTTTTCGGTGTATGCCATTGATCTGCCGGGCTGCGGCTTCTCACAGCGTACCCAGAACCCGGAATGCACACTCACCGGGGATGCCGAAGCGGTGCTGCGCTTCATGGACCATCTCGGCATCGAGGAGGCGAGCGTCGTGGGCTCGTCGCGGGGAGGAGGACTGTGCGTCGTTCTGGGTGGCCTGCTGGCGAACCGCAACATGCTCCATCGCATTCGTCGGCTGGTGCTGGTTTCGCCTATCAACCCATGGTCGAGCAACGGACGTTTGTTGACCCGGGTGCTTGCCACGGCACTCGGCGGCGTCTGTGTAATGCAAGTGCTACCCAGGTTGCACATTGTTCTGGTCCGATACTTCAAAGGCTTGTATGGCGACCCGAAACGTATCTCGCCGGGAAGCATTGAAGGCTACAAGGCAGGCCTCGAGGTTCCTGGAAGCTATGAGCATCTATTGCGCATTGTCAGGTCCTGGCATCAGGACCTCGCAATGATCGAGCATTCGTTGCCGGCCATCAACAACCTTCCCACGCTGTTGCTATGGGGATCGCGCGATACGGCTGTGTTTCCCTCCTCTATCCATCAACTGGAGCGATCATTAAAAGACAGCACAGTGATTCTGCTAAGAGGAGTCGGCCACCTCCCTTATGAAGAGGTGCCTGAAGAGTTCAATCGCATCGTTTGTGATTTTCTGCTTTGCAATCACCGCACGACATCATTGCCCGCAGCCAGTGCGCAGGCAACGTCTTCAATCACAGGCAACATTTCGCCCCTAGCAGGGTAGATAGTCCCCGTCGCTCGGATTGTCCGTTTTCGGACAAGAGATTCTGAATACGGACGCCAAGGTCCTGGCAACGCACGGTATCCAGGTGCTAAGCGTACTACCCGCAATGACTTGGCCAACAGTGGGCTTGGCCATCGAAATGTGGCTACAGTCATACCGTGGGATTGGTGCAGAGTCCGTGGTTGAACGGGAAAAAGCCTAACCAACCGCTGGCTTGCACGTCTGTACGTGCATGAGGAGGTAATATGGAGCGCAGATACCTGGTGGCCGCGCTAGGGATTGTAGCAACCTTCGCAACGTTCTCCAGCGGGTTCCAATCGCTGCAACATATCTCGCTGTTACGCGGTCAGCATCCCTCAGCGCTGTCCCGTTGGGCGGCCAAGGTTAGGACCCATCTGCGCCCAGCGTATCCCGAAGAGGCGCAGTTGCTGGCCGAAATGAATCTGCCGATGGCGACGCATGCACGGCTTGCCGAGCAGGCTCTGCAACAGAGTCAGACCGCGACCCGATGTGCCCGTGAAACCGCGATACGCGAGGCTGAGCGCGCCCGAAGGGACGCGACGAGAATGCGGCAACAGATCGCAGGCCGGAACATATCGCCTGCTCCAATTGCCCTCGATTTGAAGGCGCTTGACAATCTAGATCAGAGGATGCAAGTCAATGTCGCTGCACTTGCGCAACGCGTCACAGCCGCGAATATGAGACTGCAGATATCTGGTGCCAAGCTGGAGGCAATCTCTATGCAAACCCGCAATCCTGCAGGGCGCCAATCTCCGTGCCGGAGCCGGGCGGAGGTTCGGTAGGCATTGCCTTCCAACTCTCACATTTCTCTGAGCATTCATACCTTAACGGCACATCTCGAGTAGCGCTCTTGATGCCAGCAAGCAAGGCAGAGCGCGCAGTGCGAGTTCCAAAGATTCAACGACTCTCATCTGGTTTAGGCGGCTCGGGGATCTTGTTTCGTTCAGGACTCTCATTCCTTGGACGGAAGCCTCATACTTTAGAAGCGCCTTTGATTGTTTTCTTTGCAGTCCAGCTATCTTGCGACAAGCTTTGCCAGCCTCTGCCTGCGCTGCCGCCATTCCTCAGTTGCGAAGATTACCGGGCCTACCTCGATCAACCGGGGTAACATCTGAAAAACGGATACGGGTGTCCACTTCATTCCCTGGCGAGTGCGATAACCCCTGCGGTTGAGCTCGTCGGCGATCGCCGAATAGGGGCCGTCCTGGATCGTCAACTCCATGATCAGAAACAGGATTTCTCGTTCGGCAGGATTCTCTTCCAAGCGTGGTGGAGGGTCATTCGCCACCCGCAAACCGAATGGGACGTCTCCGGGAACAGTGGGCGCAACTGCTTCCTCGGGCAGTTCACGCTCCCATTCAACCGCGACCAACTTCCAGCCAAGTTCAGACTGCCGACGGAGGTCGTCCGGCCCAAACGATGCTGATACATCCTGACGAACACGTTCGAATCTTGCCATGATCGTTACCCCTTTTCCATCCGTGTACCGCCACAATTTCTACTGCTCACGCAGGGTGTTGATCGGATCCAGGTGTGCGGCACGGTACGCTGGCGCCGTACTGGCAGTCAACGAGACAAGCAGAAGGATCGTGCTGACGCCAACAAGCGTTAACGCATCCAGTGGATGAACGCCATACAGAAGGCCAGCTATGAAGCGAGTCAGCAACAGAGAAGCAACAATTCCAACCGCCAGACCGCTCATTGCCAAAATAAGGCCGCGTGCCAGAACGAGTTTGAGCACATCTCCACCCTGCGCTCCAAGAGCTATCCGCAGGCCGATCTCCAGCGTGCGCTGCGCGACCATATACGACAGCACGGCGTAAAGTCCTACCGCGGAGAGCAGCAGCGCCATAACAGCGAAGCATGTGATCAGCAACATCTGAAAGCGCGGCTGCGCAGCAGATTGCGAAACATAGTCTTCCATCGTGCGAACGCCGTAGAGTGGAAGGTTGCTGTCAATCTCCGCCAACTGCATCCGTAGCGGGCCGATGATGTTGACGGGATTGCCGGCTGTACGGATCTCCAGTGAGGGCGAAGTAATAATGCACTGCGCGTACGGCAGGTAATACTGTGGTTGCATGTCCGCCGTGATTCCTCTGCGCTTCACGTTGCCCACGATGCCCACGACCTCACGCAGGGGATGCTCGGTGATGCCGTCACCGAGATCAGCCTCAATGTGCCTGCCAAGTGGATTTTCGCCAGGAAAGTATTTGCGTTCAAAAGCCTGATTGATGATCATGACCGGCTGCGATTTCGAATCATCAGTTGACTGGAAAGCCCGGCCGGAGAGAATCGGAATTCGCATTGTGCGGAAAAATCCGGGGGTAATGGTACTGAGGGACTCGCTAGGCTCGTCTCCTTTAGCCACCGGTCGCCCCTGAATGAAAAAAGAGATCGAAAAGTTACTTCTGCTAAGGGGTATCGGCCAGCCAGCCGCCACAGACTCCACCCCGGGCAGCGCAGCCAATTTGGTCAACAGATGATCATAGAATTGCACTTTCTTCAAGCGGGGATACTGACTCTCTGGCAGATTCAGCCTGGCAGTCAGGACACGTCGGGGATCGAATCCTGGATCGACGTTGAGCACGCGTACGAAGCTACGAATCAGCAAGCCAGCTCCTACCAGGAGCACCA
>CAZDYZ010000507.1:0-1586 GCA_964509525.1 uncultured Acidobacteriaceae bacterium | reverse complement strand
CATTAAGAATGCGGTGGCCACAGAGTTTGTCTACAACTACGTCAAGGACAAACCCACGGTTGGCACTATTCGCGAGTATCCGGAGCGTGGCCTGGTCGAAGTGGCGGAACCCATCGGGGTCATATTCTCCCTCACCCCGATTACAAACCCAACCTCGACGGTTCTCTTCAAATGCATCATGGCCATCAAGACACGCAACGCTGTCATTTTTAGTCCCCATCCCAGCGCCTCGCACTGCTGCTTCGAAGCGGTTCGCATCATGTATGAAGCGGCAATTAAGCACGGCGCCCCTGAAGGAGTTTTTACCTGCCTGCAGTCGCACACTCTGGAAGACAACGCCTACCTGATGCGGCACAAAGACGTCGGCCTGATTGATGCCACCGGTGGGCCGGGCGCAGTCAAAGCTGCCTACAGCTCCGGCAAACCAGCGTTGGGCGTAGGCCCGGGCAACACGCCAGTCTATCTGGAAAAAACCGCCGATCTGGATATGGCTGTGGTAGACATCATCACTTCCAAGACATTCGACAATGGAACAATTTGCGCCTCAGAACAGACGGTGGTAATCGACGATGAAATTTATGACCTTGCGCTGAAGAAGTTTGCTGATCTGGGCGCTCACGTCTGCAATGAGGAAGAGACGAAGGTGCTGGAACGCACCGTGATCGATCCTACAACCGGATTCATGCAGCCCATGGCAGTTGGCCAGAAAGCCACCGACATCGCCCGCAGCGTCGGTCTGAACGTCAAGCCAAACACCAAACTATTGATTGCACCGATTCGAGGCGTAGGTCGCGAGCACCCTCTGTCGGTCGAGAAGCTGTTTCCGCTACTTTCGGTATGCCGGGCAAAATCCGTCGACGAAGCTCTCCAGTTGTGCATCGATGTGAATCATGCCGGCGGGCTGGGACATACCGCAGTTATTTTCTCCTGCAATGATGAGACCATTCGAAAGTTCGCTACAGCAATCAACGCAGGACGGATCATTGTAAACTCGCCTGGATCAATCGGGGCGCTCGGTGGCGTTTACAACGACATGGTACCCACGTTCTCATTCGGATGTGGAACCGGCGGTGGCAACAGCACCACGGACAATGTCAATGTGTACAACTATCTCAACATCAAGCGTGTGGCTCGGAGGACACCAGCCCATATGTGGTTCCGCATTCCTAATCAGATCTACTTCAACATGAACGCAGTGGAGAACCTGCGCCAGTTCCCATCGCGCTCAACCATCATCGTTACCAACCCGGCTTTGGAGCAAATCGGCCTCGTAGACACTGTCCGGCGTTACCTTCCACAGCAAACTCGTGTCCATATTTCGGTAATTCCTGATGCAGAACCTGAGGTCAAGGTGGTTATGCAAGCCGTGGAGGTGCTCAAGTTTTACCAAGCGGACCAGATCATCGCTCTGGGCGGTGGGTCCGTGATCGATGCGGCAAAGATCATGAAGCTGAAGTACGATTCGCCGGAGGCTGACCTGGAGGAACTGGCCGCGCCGTTTCTGGATCTGCGCAAGCGCGTAATCCAGTTCCCGACCGAAAAAATCAACCGGGCACGTTTGATCGCTATTTCCACAACTAGCGGAA